>JBMTJR010000024.1:0-14470 GCA_049438565.1 Kiritimatiellia bacterium | reverse complement strand
TCCAGATCGGCTTTCCCGGTCAGCTCCAGCACGGTGGCCGCGATATCGATATTGTAAAGCAGGCGCCCGTCCTCCTCTCCGGCCCGCGTATCGGTGACGCCCGGCCAGCGCAGGATCATGGGAATGTTGTGCGTACACTGGTCAGCAGTCTGATGGTCGCCGTAGACCCAGAGTTCGCCCAGATTCTCCCCGTGGTCGGCGGAAATGATAATGGCGGTATTTTCATAAATCCCCAGATCTTTAAGCTTCCGGATGATCTCCCCGATATGCTTGTCGGCATAGGCGACGCCCATGTCGTAGCCATCGAACATTTTGCGGGCCTCCTGCATGTCCGAGATCTGTTTGGGCTGCAGATCGGGAATGGAGGAATTTTCGCGGTTTTGAAAGATCCAGCCCGGTTCCGGCACATAGTCGGGCACTTCCTGAGGCGAATGTGGTCCCGCTTTTTTCCAATGCTCCTGCCGGATTTCTTCTGTGTACCAGTCCGGAATCGGATCCTCGGGAAAGGGATTTTCAAAGTCCCGGGGGGTACGGTACGGGGTGTGGGGGTCCCAGACATTGACCCACATAAAAAAGGGCTTTTCCCCCCGCCCTTTGCGGTCGAGCCAGTCGTTTACCTGCGGGGCAATCATGTCGGCGGTTTCCTGTCCTCCCCCGCCGGTGTTGTGAATCTCCATAAATCCCGCGTACCAGTGCCAGGCACCATGCCGTTCGGCAAAAGGAGAAAAGGCCACGGTATGATATCCGTTTCTTTTCAGCTGACTGGCCCAGTTGGGGTTGGTCCAGTCATCCCGGAAGCCCCGTTCGGGACCATAATTGAACATCACACTCCGTTCCCCGCCATGATTCACGACGCCGGAGTGAAACCCGAAACGGCCGGTGGTCATCGCGGTGCGGCTGGGAAGACAGGGGGCGTCCGGGGTGTAACAGTTGCGGAACCGCAGTCCCTCCGCCGCTACGGCATCAATATTTGGACTGGTCTGGCGGTGATATCCGTAGCAGCTCAAATGATCAGGGCGCAGGGAATCGATATCAATGTAGAGAATATTCATAGGCTTTTGGAGGGCAGGAGGGTTTTGAGAATAAAATCGGTTTCCCGGTCTGCCGCCGGGGTCTGACGCTGTGCCACCGCAAGCACCCCGGTCAGCCGGTCCTGCGCCCAGACCGGAATGGCAAAACGGCGAATCCCGTTTTCATTAAAATCCTGATCGACCGCCCAGCCCTGATGACGGCATTCCGCGATCCGCAGCTCCCGTTTTTCCGCAGAGAGGCTTTTCTTTTTGCCTTTTTTCCAGACCCAGACGCGTTCCGGGGGCTGTGAATCGGGGGCGAACGCGAACAGAATCAGCGCGGTGGCATCCAGTTCCTCCAGATCCCGGCGGCTGCCGATCCGGGCCCGTACGAGCAGATCCCCGAAATCCGGTTCCGCCCGGTCGATCAATTCCAGGATGCCCTGCTGCCAGGCATACAGCTCGGCGCAATGACCGGTCCCCTGGGCCAGCCCCGGCAAAAAGTTGCGGGCCTGTTGCATGGGTTCGAGAGCAGGAGAGATCAGCGGCTGAAGCTGTTTCAGGGCCCGCCAGTGTTTGGTTTCCGGATGCTGTTCCACTGCTCCGGCCTGCTCAAGGGTCTGCAGACAGCGCAGCACTGAGGACTTGGGCCACTGATTCCGGGCGGCAAGTTTTTCAAGTGAGGCCTGACCGTCCACCGCCAACTGATCCAGAAGCAGGATGCCTCTGGCCAGCGCAGGCGCGGATACAGCTGGTTGTTTCATATATGAAACGTATATTCTATATAAAGAACAGTTTCAAGCCGGAATCTTTGCTCAGACTTTCAGCTGGGCATCCAGACGTTCCCGGTTTTTGCGGAAGGTGGCGGGCCCCACGCCCTGGAACTGTTTAAATACGCGGCTGAAATGAAAGCGGTCGCAGAAGCCCACGGTTTCGGCGATGCGGTCGATCGGGGCATCGTTGTGATGCAGCCAGTAGGAGGCTTCGTGTACCCGCTCGCGGTTGAGCCAGCTTTGCGGAGGCATTCCCGCCTCCTGCTTGTACCATCGGATAAACGCATTGGGGGTCATGCCCAGTGACTGGGCGATTTCAGGGTTGGAGATACCTTCCCGCATGTGCTGGCGCATGAGGGTCTGGGCCTGTTCGAGCCGGGTGCTGAGACTGCGGTCGCGCAGATTCAGTTCACTGCGGCCCAGACACTGCTGCACCAGGGCCAGCAGAAGCAGGCTTTGCCGGGTGGGATTCGCGGAGCGGCTGATCAAATCCAGGTTCTCCCGCAGACCCGGAGTCAGGGCAATTTCATACAAAGATTTTTTCAGGCGCCGGGAGGTGACCAGCGGTTCGATGACAAAATGCACAAAAAACTGCTGCAGCTCCCGTTCGTTCCCGGAGGCAAAAGACAGGTTGGGGGGAATTAGATACAGAAAATCCGGGTGAAGCGGAATGCGTTTTTCCCCGGGTTGAATCCAGGCGCCGGGTCCGGAGTGATGATACAAACGCCAGTAGGGAGCCCGTAAATCGTCGAATCTCCAGTTACCAGTGGGACGTTTCTGGGCAAACAAAATGCGGATGTGGGGACCGTGAATGTTAAATTCCCGAATGGGGTTTTCCTGCTTCATGTTATAATCATACACAAAACAGCCTGTCGGGGCCATTCCCTTTTTTCCCGGCAAAGGGGTATAGTGTTTTCCCATTTTGAAACCCAACTCAAGGAGACTCTCATGCCTGTGATTCAACTTATTGCCAACGGCGATCTGCGCCTTTCCGCCAATCAAACCTGCTGGGCCGCCCAGGCCTCCATGGAAAAGGAATTGTCCGATGCGGTGTCCGCCGCCGGATTTGAGCTCAAACGTGTGCATCCCTATAAAGAAGAGGAAAAACACGGGTTTATCGGATCTCAGAAAGAGGGGATGGCGGTTTTTGCGGATGTGGATCCCCAGCTTCCGCTGATTGTGGCCGAGGCGGTGTGGCAGTATTCCCATCACATTCTGCATGGACTGATTTCGCATCAGGCCCCGATTCTGACTGTGGCCAACTGGTCCGGAACCTGGCCGGGACTGGTGGGGATGCTGAATCTGAACGGCTCGCTGACCAAGGCCGGCGTGAAGTACAGCACGCTGTGGAGCGAGGACTTTTCCGCGGAGGCTTTTGTGCAGGGACTGAACACCTGGTTGAAAACCGGCGAACTTTCTCATCCCACCGATCATGTGAAGCCGTTTGACGGATCCGGGATTCCGGCCCGGGCGCAGCAGACCGCGAAAGAAATTGCAGGAGATCTGCTTCGGAAAAAAGCGATTATGGGTGTGTTTGATGAAGGCTGTATGGGGATGTACAATGCGATCATTCCCGATGAACTGCTGTTCCAGACCGGAGTCTACAAAGAGCGCCTTTCCCAGTCCGCGCTCTATTATGCCAGTACGCAGGTCTCCGATGCGGAGGCCGAAGCGGTGTTTCAGTGGTATGTGGACAAAGGACTGACCTTCCATTTCGGCGAGGACGAAAGCTCCGAGCTGACCAAAGCCCAGGTGCTGCAGCAGTGCAAAATGTATGTGGCGGCGGTGCGGATTGCGGATGAATTCGGCTGCGAGACGATTGGGATTCAGTATCAGCAGGGTCTGAAAGATCTGCTGCCCGCTTCGGATCTGGTGGAAGGAACGCTGAACTCCACCGAACGTCCTCCGGTGACCCGGGCGGATGGATCGGTGATTTGTGAGGGTCAGCCGATTCCGCATTTCAATGAAGTGGACGAGTGCGCCGGTCTGGACGGACTGTTCACCAACCGGGTGCACAAAGCACTGGGTCAGCCGCAGGCGAACACTCTCCACGATCTGCGCTGGGGCGACTGGGATGCCAGTGGCAGCACCGACGAATATGTCTGGGTGTTCCTGATTTCCGGATCCGCGCCGGCGGACCATCACATTGGCGGCTGGGCGGGTTCTGATTCGCTGCGTCAGCCCGCCATGTATTTCCGTCTCGGCGGCGGCACCCTGCGGGGGATTGCCAAAGTGGGGGAAATTGTCTGGAGCCGGGTGTTTGTGGAGGATGGAAAACTGAAAATGGATCTCGGACGGGCCAAAGTGATTGAATTGCCGCAGGCCGAAACCGAGCGCCGCTGGCAGGAAACCACGCCGCAATGGCCGATTATGCATGCGGTCACTTACGGCGTGAGCCGCGATCAGATGATGGCGCGTCACAAGAGCAACCACATTCAGGTGGCCTATGCCGACTCGGCCGAAGCCGCGGATCTGGCCCTGTACACCAAAGCCGCGCTGGCGGCGGAGTTGGGACTGGAAGTGAGTCTTTGTGGAAGTAAAGCCGACGGAACGGCGCTGTAAATTCCTCAACACAGGGAATGTTCTCTGATCAAACCGGGTTCTGTGTCCGCACAGAATCCGGTTTTTTCTGGAGGGGCGGAGCGGCGTTGCGGGTTGCCCGGTTTTAGCGCAATGTAAATAAAACTGTAGCCGCGAAAGGGCGCGAAAATTTCAACCCCTAAAGCCCCATAATGAAACGAATAAAAAAATTTGCTTCATATTTTATGACATGATTCAGGTGAACGATTTCATAAAATTTACTTCGTCCTTTCGGATGTGGAGTGTTTCAGAGCGGGGCTGTAGGGGTGGAAAACTTTTGCGTCCCTTAGTGGCAAAACAAAAAATATCTGGCTACGCTATTTTTGAAAACGGTCTAGACGGTGCGCGGAAGGCCGCTCGTGGGGTTCAGGAATGCGCCGGGGGAGGCTGTCCGGATATTTGCGGTGCAATAACCGGTTTGCCCACAGAGTCAGCAATGTGACGGGAGTAAACGCGAAGATCAGTCCGGTCAGGGCGCGTCCCCATCCCTGCGGAGCCAGGCGCCATTTCTCCAGTACGTGGATGAGGGCCTCATGCAGGAACATGGCCGGAATCATGAGGAGAATCCCCGCAAACACGCAGCCGAAAAAAACGGTTCCCCTCTCTCGAGATTCATTTTTGCTCGTCATAAGTATAAATCGCCCGAGACGGCCTTTGCTTACGGTGCTGGAAAATAATTGAATTCTTTTTTTATCCCAGGGTTCTCTGATCTTTTGGCAGATTTTTGGCGGCCCAGCTGGCCTGACGGGCCAGCCCCATCATAATTTTTACATCATTTTCCGTCAGCGTGCCCCGGGTGAGCACCCGGCGCAGACCGAGCATCATGTGTTCGCGTTTTTCGGGCTCGCAGAAGGAAATATCCTGCATGGCCTGATCCCAGCATTCAAACATCCGCTCCAGAAAGCGGTGATCGGCGGGAGGCGTTTTCTCCTCTCCGAGGGAAAATAAACCGGCGGCCTGATAGAGTTCGTGCGCCACCACCATGACGGCCTGGGAGAGATTGAGGCTGCTGTAGGCGGGGTCGCTGGGGATGCGGAGCAGGTGGGTGGCGAATTTGAGTTCGTCGGTGCGCATACCTTTGTCCTCGGAACCGAACACCAGAGCCACCGGTTTCCGGGCCGCGATTTCCAGCAGTTCGGGGGCGGCCTGACGGGGGGTGCGGGCGTGATCCCGGTAAAATCCATCCACCCCGCTGGTCATGGCCACCGCCCCGCAGTCGGCCACCGCCTCCTCCACGGAGGAGAATTCCCGGCGGTTCTGATAGATGGGCAGGGCTTTCAAAGCCATTTTCCGCAACTCCACCGGATCCATTTCCGGATCTGGATCGACCAGCACCAGCTGATCCAGTCCACAATTCTGCATGGCCCGGCAGATGGACCCCATATTTCCTCCGAACAGAGGACGGACACAGACGATGCGAATATTTTTCAGCGGATGCATGAGGGACCTGTTACTTTATTTGGGGATGTAAAACAAATTTTAACCCGGCGCTAATCAAAACCTCATATGAATCAGGCACTTTTACCCCGGTTTTAAGACCACAAAGGCCTGAACCTTTTCTTCGAGTAAATCAACCCGGCGGAAAATCCGTCATTTATGGAGAGACAGAGAGAAATGAATACAAAATTACTGAAAACCCTCACCGGCGCAGTGATCGTCGGAACGATGATGACAACAACCCTTTCCGCTCAGGACAAAGAAGTTGTACTGGTCATTCCCGATAAAGGCGATGTCGTGAAACTGAAAGCAACGGGCCGGATGCATTTCCAGTTCGGTTATGTTGACCAGGAAAATGATTCCGGAAGTGACGACTGGAGCACTTTTGAAGTTCGCCGTGCCCGTATCGGACTCAGCGGATCCTTCGGAAACAACATCAAAGCGCAAGTGGAAGCCAACGTAAAGCCCAGCGAGACCAACGTAAGTTCCGCGACCCTGACCTGGGCCAAGAACGACGCGCTGAACGTCACGGCTGGTTTCGACAAACCCATGAGCTCTTTGGAGGAAAATACCTCTTCCGCTTCTATCCTGACGGTTGAGCGTTCCAACGTGAACAACACCATCGCGGCTCCGGGTGAAACCACCGGTCTGTGGGTAAACGGTGAAAGTGGAATTTTCTTCTACCACGCCGGTATCTACAACGGTGAGGACGTGGACAGTGCCCGCAACGAATCCGGCACCAAAGCAGAGTACCTGTTCAACCTTCATGGTGGAGCCACGTTCAACCTCTCCGAAGGATCAAAACTCACCGCAATGATTTCTTACTTGGACACGGAAGACGCAGAAGCCAATTCCGGATATGACGACACCACCACGGTTGCGCTTCACTTCAAAGCTGGTGCGATCGACGTTCGTGCGGAGTATTTCATGGCCAGCGAAGGCAGTGAGGACATCGATGGTTTCTACATCATGCCCTCCATGAAACTCAACGATGCCCTCGAAGCGGTTGTCCGTTTTGAAGCCTCTGAGTCTGACAGTGGATCCGGCATCCGCGCCCCGAGCCGGTACGCCCGTCGCAGCGAACTCGCTGATGGCGCTGACCGGGGTGATGAGTTCACCGCGATCTACCTCGGTATGAACTACTACTTCCAGAAGTACAACAAGATCATGCTCGGTATTGAGTTCAGCGAACTGGACAACACTGAAGCGGGGTCCTTGGACACCACTTCTCTGTTCGGTGCCTACCGCGTGCGCTTCTAATCCAACCGGATTCTGAAGTTCTGAACCCTCCTGTTCCGACAGGAGGGTTTTTTGCGCTCAGACGACCCCAAACAGAGATGTTACATGCAACTTCGTGAAGCAAGAACGAGTGACGCAAACGGATTGACCCGTTTGCTGGACCAACTTGGCTACCCTGGATCCGAAGAATTCATGACAGATCGGATTCGCGTGCTGAGTGAGCACCCCGATGCAGGCATTCTTGTCTGTGAGGTGCAGAGTGAGTTGGCCGGGTTTCTGGCTTACCAGTTCTTTGTTCAGATCGGGCTGTCGGGAGCGTTTTGCCGGATCACCTATTTCTGTGTGGATTCAACCTTTCGCGGTAGAGGGGTGGGGAGGCTGCTGGAGACGAAGCTTGTCTCCATGGCTGCGCAACGTGGGTGTGACCGCATCGAGTTGCACTGTGGAATTCAGCGGCGGGACAGCCATGTATTTTACAAACATATGGGGTATCGCGAATCCCCGAAGTATTTTACCAAGTCTCTGAGATCCAGCGAACCGGACGACACGGACAGCTCCCTTTGTTCATAAAAGGTTCAGAAACGACATCGTTTCTGTGTGGTAATGATTCTTTAGTACTTTGCTCACGGGTGTAGCACATCCTTTACCATCAACTAGCACAGCATGGGTTGAATTGATGAAGATGTTTGGACAAGCTTCCGTCCATGAAAACATCTTCGTCATCCACAGCGGCTGTCCTCGAGACGGACGCGTCCAGCGAAGCGCTTTCGCAGCCGACCGGTTCCGATGAACCCGTCACAACCGGTTCCGCCGACAGGGATGTGGCCGTGGAAGTGGTCTGTTTGACGAAAACCTTCAAGTCGCTGCTCCGTTCCCACCGCGCCCTGAACAAGGTATCGCTGACCATTTACAAAGGCGAATTGGTGGGGCTGATCGGAGCCTCCGGGAGCGGCAAATCCACGTTGCTCCGCCACTTGACCGGTCTGGTGACCGGCGATTCGGATTCAGGGGAGATTGTGGTGCTGGGACACCGCATTCAGAAAGGGGGAAAACTTTCGGGCCGTATCCGGAAGATCCGCCGCCGTATCGGGTTTATTTTTCAGCAGTTCAATCTGGTCAGCCGTCTGAGTCTGTTGACCAATGTCCTGATCGGACGTCTGGGGGGCATGCCCTGGTACCGCAGCTGTCTGGGGATTTTCACCCGCGAAGAGAAACGGCTGGCCATGGCGGCCCTGGACCGGGTGGGCATCAGTCTCCATGCAGGTCAGCGTGCAGGAACCCTGTCCGGTGGTCAGCAACAACGGGCCGCGATTGCCCGCGCCATGATTCAGGGCGCGGAGCTGATGCTTGCGGACGAGCCCATCGCCTCTTTGGACCCCGAAGCCTCCCGGAAGGTCATGCAGACCCTGCGGGATGTGAATCAGAAAGACGGCACCACCGTGGTCGTCTGCCTGCATCAGGTGGTGTTTGACAAACGGTACTGCCCCAGAATTATCGGCCTGAAAAATGGCGAAATCGTTTTCGACGGCCCACCGGAGGAGCTGACCATGAACATCCTGCAGGAAATTTACGGCGCGGAAGCGGATGATGCCGGCATCATGGATACCACCCGCGAGCTTGAGAGGAAGATGAACCCGACGGAAAGCCACCTGCCAAACCCAGCTTCAGTTCTGGCGAACTAATCTGTCAGAACTTTAGACCCAAACCACCATTCCCATAAGGAAAACAACACATGAATATGTTTCGTACATTTGCCCTGTCTGCCGCTGTGCTGATGGGAAGTCTCGGCCTCCAGGCCGAAGGAGACCTGAAGACCCTGCGCTTCGGGATCATTGCCACCGAAAGTACCGACAACCTCAAGGCCACCTGGGGTGAATTCATCAATGCCATGGAGGAAGGCACAGGATACAAGGTTGAGCCGTTCTTTGCCCCTGATTACGCCGGCGTAATCGAAGCCATGGGCGCCGATAAAATCGAATTCGCCTGGTTCGGAAACAAGAGTGCCATGGAAGCCGTCGACCGTTCCGGCGGTGAAATCTTTGCCCAGACCACCGACGTGGAAGGAAACCCCGGCTACTGGTCCCTGATCATCGTGCATAAAGACAGTCCCTACAACTCCGTGGACGACGTCATCGCCAACGCGAACAAACTGAACTTCGCGAATGGCGACCCCAATTCCACCTCCGGATTCCTGATTCCCTCGTTCTACATCTGGGCCCGCCGCAACCTGGACCCCAACAGCATCTTCAAATCCGTCACCAATGCCGGACATGAAGCCAACGCGCTCTCTGTGGCCAACAAAAAAGCGGATGTGGCCACCAACAACACCGAAAGCATGCGCCGCCTGCAAAGCAGCAACCCGACCGCCGCGGAAAGCCTGAAGGTCATCTGGAAATCCCCCCTGATTCCCAATGATCCTTTCGTGATGCGCTCCAATCTCCCCGACGTGACCAAAGAAAAACTCCGTGCGTGGATTCTCGGCTTCGGCCGTATTGGCACCGAAGCAGAAGTGCAGAAAGCCCGGGATATCCTCTCCCGCACCAGCTCCGGGCTGGGGGTTTTCAACTACTCCTCCAACCACCAGCTCGTTCCGATCCGTCAGCTTGCGCTGGTGAAGAACAAAATCTCTCTCGAAAACGACAGCACCCTGAGTGCGTCTGCGAAACAGGCACAACTCAAGGAAGTCGAACAACAGCTTGCCGATCTGGAGCTCTTTAAAGAGATGCTCGAAGCAGGAAAGTAAACCCACTGAACCTCCCTTTCCCCGCCAGATGCGGGGAAAGGGATTTTTTCACCTCCTGAACGGATTGCGAACGTACAATGAACTCCCTCTCTGCATCGCCTGAAGCTGCCATGCCCGGCATCCCCCTGCCTCCAGCACCCAGCTTTAAAGGAAGCCTGTACCGCACCTTCGGCTGGGTTTCCCTGGTCTGTATCCTCGTGTGGGGATGGATCGCCGTGGATATGCGGCCCATGGAGCTGTTGTCCGGCGGAGAGAAAATGCAGGACATGATTTTCGGCGGAGTCAACGAACGGGGCATCAAAGAAGTTGGCTTTCTGCCACATTCCCTTTCCTGGTCAGACCTCCAGATGTACACCCAATGGAGAACCTGGTCGACCTATACGGAAGATATGATCATCACCATTCACATGGCGATCTGGTCGACGCTGCTGGCGGTGTTTCTCGCCATACCGTTCGGATTACTTTCCGCGGAGAATGTGACTCCTGCCTGGCTGCGGCAGCCTGTCCGGCGTCTGATGGACACGTTCCGGGCGATTAATGAACTCGTGTTTGCACTTATTTTTGTCGTCGCGGTGGGCCTGGGACCCATGGCCGGCGTGCTGGCCCTCTGGATTCATACCACCGGGATTCTGGCAAAACTCTTCTCCGAAGCGGTTGAATCGGTCGATCATCGACCGGTCGATGGCATTACCGTCACCGGTGCCGGGAAAATGGAGGAGGTTCTCTACGGGGTGATTCCCCAGGTGATACCGCTCTGGATTTCCTTCGCCCTGTACCGCTTTGAATCCAACGTGCGCTCCGCAACAGTAGTCGGACTGATTGGTGCGGGTGGCATCGGCATGGCTCTGAATGAATCCATGCGCAGCTTTAACTATGATGATGCCGGGGTGATCCTCTTCATCATCGTGATCGCGGTGATCATTCTGGACATCATTTCCGGATCACTCCGCAAAACGTTCCTCTAACCTGCACCAGGACCTATGGCCATGAACACGAATGCCTCCATATCCCCCGCAGAGCTGAATGGCGATATCGAACAGTTTAACCGGCAATATGACAAAGACCGTCAGGTCTATACCGCCTGGCTGGGCATGGTCTGGGGATCCACCACCGTCCTGGTGGCTCTGTTCGCCATTCTCACCAGTCTGGAGAGCCTGCGTGACCTGTCTGTCGTGTCTGCGTTCATGCCCGTTCCGTTTATTTTACTCGCCTTCCGATACCTTCCGGAAACGAAAGAGGTCCGGAAGCCGCTGCTGCTTTCTTTCATCGCGACCGCCGTCGGATGGATGAGCGTGGGACTGGCTTTTTCGGTGGAGGGAGTTGGACTGGCGGATAAAAAAGACATCACCGAACTCGTGGCTCCGGAAGTGAGCCAGGCCATGATTGACGCAACCCGGGACACCGAAGAGGCTGCGGTGAAAGCCGCCGTGGAGCGGGCCAGACAGAATCCAAGCCCCGCCACCTTTCTCACCCTCATCCCTTATCTCGACAAGGACCGCACCAATGTGGTGCTGGAGAATGGCGAGGTGAGGAATACCTCCGCCTATGTCCGTGGCGTCCTCTGGTCGGATAAAACCTTACTATTCCAAACCCTCCATCAGGAAGCCATGACCATGGCCTCGCTGCTTCCCGCCGATGCCGTTGCCCCGGAACAGGTCCAGGTGAACGTCGCTATGCGACTGGAATTCGCCCTGAAAAACCTCATCTCCTTTCACAGCGAACAGGTCATGCGCAAAAGTTTCGAAACACCGACCGTCGGGGTGAATATTCTGGTGGAATCAGATTCGGATGAACTTGAGTACGGCGTGAGCAACCGCGAGGTCGGCATCACCTTTCCTTTTGGAGACTACATGCTGGGCGACACGATCAAAATCAATGCATCTGTGGTGGAAGAACTCCTGACGGAAATACGTAAAGACCTCAACTACTGAGAATGAAATCCCCGAAACGTCTCGTTCTCGCCATCGGAACCTCACAAACCCTGGCCTACGGGACGACCAGTTACCTCCCGGCAATCCTCGCCCCCAGTATGGGCCTGAGCCTGGGGCTTTCTGTCTCGACCATTTTTCTCGGCCTGACCGCCGCGCTGATCACCGCCGCATGTGTTGGACCCTGGGCGGGAAAATGGGTGGATACCGGGCGGGGAAGGGATGTCCTCCTGGCGGCCCACATCGTGTACATGCTTGGACTGTTCTGTCTGGGGGCGAGCACTGGAATCTTGACCCTGCTGGGATCCTGGATCCTGCTGGGAATCGGAATGTCCCTGGGGCAGTACGAGGCCGCCTTCTCCGTGCTGACCTCCTATTACGGTCAGGAGGCACGCGCTCCCATCACCGGGATTACTCTGATCGCCGGATTCGCCAGCACCATCTGCTGGCCCCTGAGTACGTTGATGGATCAGACCATCGGCTGGCGAAATGCCTGTGGGATATGGGGTCTGTGCCATCTGCTGATTGCGATCCCGTTGATTTTTGCGATTTTGCCGAAAAAACCGCGGATCAACCACAGCCATGATCATGAGCCGGGGAAAAAAGCCGGAGCTCAGGCTCCGGGCAGCATCTCCTGGATCCTGGTCGTGCTGGGCTTTCTGTTTTTTGTCACCTGGTTCACCACCGGGGCCATGGGCTCTCATTTACCGCTCATTCTTTCCGGCATGGGTCTCACCAAAGAACAAGCAGTAGGAATTGCCGCATTGATGGGCCCGATGCAGGTCGTGGCGCGTTTCTCGGAGTCTCTGTTTCTGAAAAAATTCCATCCCCTCACCGGTGCGCGAATAGCCAGTTTCTGTCATCCCCTTGGCGCAGTGCTGTTGCTGATCTTCGGACCTGTCATGGCCCCTGTCTTCACCATGCTGCATGGTGCGGGAAACGGCATTCTCACCATCGCCAAAGGGACACTTCCTCTGGCGCTGTTTGGTCCCAAAGGTTACGGCCTCCGACAGGGACTGCTGATGATTCCTGCCCGCATCGGCATGGCCGCAGCCCCTTTCACCTTCGGCCTTGCGGTGGAAACATGGGGCAGCCATGCCGTGGTTCTCACCGGAAGCCTGACCCTGATCGCGGGACTGAGTCTGTTCACCATCAAACCCAAACCAAGCGTCTGATTCATGAAACCCATCCACCACCTGCCCCTCAACGCACCCCCGGAACCAGAATTCCCGCCCCTGGGCGAAGACCCGGTCATTCACCCCACCGCCCACATCACCGATACCCAGTGTGGGCGGTACGTGGAGATCGGCGCGTTTGCCGAACTCAAGGACTGCGTGATCGGCGACTACAGTTACGTCGCCGGCAGTCACACCTCACTGACCAACTGTGACATCGGCAACTTTACCTCCATCGCCAGTCACGTCCGGGTGAATCCGGCGAACCATCCCGTCGACCGACCCACCCAGCACCACTGCACCTACCGCCGGAGGCAGTACGGTTTTGACACCCGCGACGATACGGAACTGTTCGCCTGGCGCAAAGCGCACCGCTGCACCATCGGACACGATGTCTGGCTCGGCCATGGCGCCACCATTATGCCCGGGGTGAACGTCGGTACGGGTGCTGTCGTTGGTTCCGGTGCCGTGATCACCAAAGACGTGGAGCCCTACACCATCGTCGCCGGCGTCCCCGCCCGACCTCTCCGCAAACGTTTCGATGACGCCACCATCGATAAACTCCTTGCCACCGAATGGTGGACCTGGTCCCACGAAAAACTGAAAGCCGAGTTCCCCCGGCTCCTTTCCCTGGACGCGATGTTCGGCAGTCCCCCCTTCACTTCCTGATCGGAACTATCCCCATAAGCATCAGGTCGAGGGGGAACGGTTCGACACGCCTTATTCCTTCCGGCATACTTTGATGCGGGTGACTCGGAAGGAGGAAGGTGCAGCAGGGTGGCGCTCAACGAACCATGAGCGAAACCGGTTCCAGGTTTCCGAGGCTACGGAAATGGGTCCCGTTATTGGTGATGAGTTTGCGGATCCCGTTACTGATTAGAATCGAGGCCAGTTGCGTGTCCAGAATCCGCTTTCGCCCCAATCGGTGTTTTTGCATCAAAGCCAGAAAGCTGAGCGTGTTCACCGAATCAGGAAACACATGCTGTACCTCCTCGGCCTCCCACCAGCTCCGTGCACGGGCGATTGCCTCTGACATGGAAAGCGGGGAGGGCATTCTGCGCGCATCTGTGACCACATGCAGAAACTCCCCCACCGTTTGCGGGACCATGACAAAGCCATGCCCATCCGACAGCAAGTCGTTGAGAAGATGATCCGCCGCCAGGTGGAACGGGTGATCCACAATCTCCACGGCGATCAGAAAATCGGTGTCAATCCCGTGCAGCATCCAGCATCTCTCCTAACACATCATCCTCGGGCCCCAGCGGTTCGATCGGCCCACCCACTGAAATCGGTGGTCGGCGTTTCCGCAGACTGCCCCCCCGGAGAATATGCCGTTCCTGGTATTCCACCATGGCTTCCCGGATCAACGCGGAGGCCTTCACCTGCGTCTGCTCCGCATAGAGCCGGAACGAATCATATACGGGCTCGGATACATTAATTGTAATGGTTTTCATACAATAGTTTTAATGCATCTTTAGCCGTACAGCAAGCAAAACACAAGAAATCGTGGGCTGGTATAAATCACATGGTTCACAAATATGTGAACATCGTCAAGCCGGTAGTGTCCTGTCAATGGTGCCGGGGC
>JBMTJR010000023.1:0-14729 GCA_049438565.1 Kiritimatiellia bacterium | reverse complement strand
GACTTTCAGCCGCTCCGCCTGGGTGGTGGACAGATTCAACCCGATAGCCAGATCATTGGTCACATGATCCCCCCCGACCGCCAGAGATCCGGCCAGAGAGATTTCATTGTCCGCATACACCACATAATCGGAAGTTCCGGCCCCCAGATCAATCAGGATGGCTCCCACCTCTTTCTGCTGAGGGGTGAGCACGGACAATCCGCAACAAAGGCCGGCAAAGGCCATCTCTGTTACCTCGAGGGCGGCTTCTTCCGCAAGACGGTATAAGTTACGGAGACGATTGCTTTGACAGTAAAGAATCAGCATTTCCAGTGAAAGTCTGGAGCCCTCCATCCCGTCGGGATTCAAAACGCCCCGGGTTTCATCCCCGATATAATATTTTCGGGGGATACTGTGCAGGATTTCATGATCATGCGGAAGCGTCACCGCCCGGGCCGCCTCCACCACCTCTTCACGTTCCTCAATGGTGATGACCTGATCGGGTGACAGCACATTAACCGTTCCCCGATTAATCATCTGCCGGATATGGTCGCCACTGAACACCATGAAAATCTCCTGGATGGCGACCTGGGCATTCTGTTCAGCCTCCAGCAGTGCGTTTTTCACACAGATTTTTGCATTCTCGAAATCCACCAGCTCGCTTTTCCGGACGCCACTGGAGGGGTATCTGCCCACACCGGTAATCATGAGCAACCCGTCCTCGCGGGGCTCGGCCACCACGACCCGCACCTCGGAAGTTCCGATTTCCAACACTGCGATCGGATGCGCCATGTTACTCCGGGGCTCCTATTTTATTCTGACCCTGCGGACGCATATCCAGACTGTTCAGGCGCAACCCCTGATTCTGGATTTCATAAATCCCCCGGGAGGCCTCCATAATCAGATCCTCAATGTTTCCGTCTCTCGGAAATTTGATTTGAAAACCGTCCTTCAGTCGGAAGTCCAGATAATCCGGGTGACCGACATTCACCACATGTACGGGCAGCAGATCCCGGATTTTTCCGGGCATCTCCCGCAGGGCCTGAAGATATGGAAGTACGGGCCCCCCCGCCCCTCCGGAAATATCATCCCCCTGGTTCACATTCTGATCCACCCCGAGCAGAAACGGCAGATGTTTGGATTCAAAACTTTTCTTGATCACAATGCCCTCTTCATCCACCAGCCAGTTCATCCGGCCTTCGACCTGACCCATCCGGGCGAGAGGAACCCTTTCATTCACCGCCACGCTCAGGGTGTCCGGCAACTTACGCTGCACCACCGCCCGGCGCACAATCGCCTGCTTCTCCAGCCGCTTCCGGACGTTATCAAGATCCACCTCATACAGATTTTCCCCGGGCCGGACCCCGGTCCATCCCTGCAGAATGGTTTCCGGCAGAAGACCGTCCGAACGGGCCTCCACCTGATGCAAAATAAAACGGTCGTTGCGGGTGAACAGCAGCTCACCCATCCAGGAGAACATCAGCCAGAGTCCCCAGCCCAGCATCAGCAGAAACAGTCCGCCAAACAACAGAATTGCCCCGGCCGGCAAGCCCACCGGAGAGGATTTTGCCCCCGTACCCACCTGCAACACACTGGTGCGCCGGTTGTTCCGTCTTTTATTTCTCGAAGATTCCGCCTTGAACCGCATGGAATTACACTACCTCCGCTTGATCGAGAATGCGAACACAGAGCGTACGAAAATCAATACCGACCGCCGCCGCGGCTTTGGGAAGCAGGCTGGTGGCAGTGAACCCCGGAATCGGATTCATCTCTAAAACATAGGGATTTCCGGCGGTATCCACCCGGAAATCCACCCGGCCTAAATGACGCCCTCCCAGCAACTGATAACTTCGCAGCGCCAGCAACTGCAGTTTTTGGGTGAGGGCAACATCGTAGGGGGCGGGAACCAGATACCGGGTATCGTTGCGGACGTACTTGGCCTCATAATCGTAGGTGCCGGAACAGGGCTGGATCTGCACCACCGGAAGCGGGGTTTCCCCCAAAAATCCCACTGTGCATTCCGATCCTTCAATAAAAGATTCCGCCAGAATCCTCCGGTCAAACCGCCGTACCCGCTCCAGAGCGGCAGGAACCTCCCCCTCCTCCCTGACAATTTCCAGACCGATGCTCGAACCCTCCCGCGGGGCCTTTAAAACCAGCGGGGCGCGAAGATGCACGGCGGATGCAGGCTCCACCATTTCCCATTCCGCCATGGGGATGCCCGCCACGGACAGCAGCGCATGCGTGATCTCTTTGTCAAAACTCCGGGGCATTTCCCAGCTGCGGGAGCCCACGTAGGGAATTCCAATTTCCTCCAGCCGGTTTTGCACGGCGCCATCCTCCCCCATCCGTCCGTGCAGAACCGGAAAAACCGCCTCCACATCCCGGGGAACCGTAAAGGTGCAGTCGCGGACATCCATCTCGGTCACCTTCACATCCGCACTGCGCAGGGCCTCTGCCACGGAGTGACCTGAGCGAAGAGACACCTCCCGCTCGGAACCGGGTCCTCCTTTGAGCACCGCAACATGATGGTAACGACACTTCAGCATTCGGGATCCGTTTGAGGGTAAAACAACATGTCCTTTCTCTACCCTAAGAACGGAAGCCGAATCAATTCTGAATTCCATTTTAAGCCTGATGATTAAAATTGATTCTGCGGGACATTTATGTTCTACGCCCTTTATGAATCTGCTGAAATTCATCCAACCTGAATGTATCCTGACCGGGGTGAGAGCCGAAGGCGTGGAGGACCTGCTTCGTCAACAGGCTCAGGCGATTCACAGACTTCTCCCCGATCAGATTGCCCAGGATATTCCTCTGGATAATCTGGTGACGATGCTGATGGAACGGGAAAACAAGCAAAGCACCGGTTTGGGAAACGGCATTCTGGTTCCTCATGCCCGGGTCAGCGATTTCAACCATCTGGGGGTCTCGATTGCGGTTCTGGCCGAACCCATGCCCTACAATTGTATCGACGACAAACCGGTCCAGCTCTCCTGCATGGCCATCGCGCCGGCAGAAACGCCGAACATCGTCATCAAAATCTGGTCCACCCTTGCCCGGCTGCTGAACGATCCGGCGGTTCACAGTTATTTTCTGAATGCACCGGACCCGCTCACCATCTACAACTACCTGCAATCACATGATCTGAACCTCGAACTGAGTGTCACGGCCGCAGATATCATGGTGAAGCCCCGAACGACCCTGTCCCTTGACAGCTCCCTTCAGGACACCACCCATTTGATGTACAAATACAAGGAGGCCTGCCTGGGCGTACTCGATGAAGGGGGGATTCTGGTGGGACAGGTGACGGCGGACAACGTTTTTCATTACGGAATGCCCGAATTTTTCACCCAGCTGCAAAGCGTTTCTTTTGTCCGCAATTTCAACCCCCTCGAAAAATATTTTGAAAACGAGGAGAAAATGTCTGTGTCCGACATTATGGAGACAGAGGTAGCGGTGGTGCCGCCCACGGCCACTTTGATTGAAGTCATTTTCCAACTCTCGGTGAAAAAACGGCTCAAAGTGTTTGTCACAAATCCCAACGGGAAACTTCTCGGGGTCATTGACCGTCTGGCCGTGCTGGACCGCGCCATCAATTTCTAAAGCTGCTTATGACACTTTCCTCCCTCCCTTATCTGCCTTCTCTGATCATTTTTGTGGTCTGCTATGTTTTTATCGCCACGGAAAAAGTGGACAAAACCATTGTTGCCATTCTTGGGGCGGCCCTGTTAATCGGGACACATCAAATTTCCTACCATTCCGCCGCCGAAAAAATCGATCTCAATGTAATTTTTCTGCTGATCGGAATGATGATGTGCGTGAACATTCTCGCCTCTACCGGGCTGTTCGAATGGATCGCGATCACCACGGCGCAGTTTGCCCGCGGAAACGGCCCCAGGCTTCTGATGCTTTTGCTGCTGGTCACCGCGTTTCTGTCCGCATTTCTGGATAATGTAACCACAATTATTCTGGTTGCGCCGATCACAATTCTGATCACCCAGCTACTGGAGATCCCCACCACCCCCTTTCTGATCCTGGAAGCAATCTTTTCGAACATCGGCGGCACCGGCACTTTGGTCGGGGATCCCCCAAACATCATCATCGGTTCACAGACCCACCTGAGTTTTAATGATTTTATACTGCACTTGGGACCGATTGCCTTGCTGATCCTCCTGGTGGTGAGCCTGATTGTGCGGTTTAAACTCGGAAAATCTTTTCATGTGTCCGAAGCCGCCAAAGAGAATCTGATGCAGGCGGAGCCGAGGCTCGCGATTATCCGCCCGGAGCGTCTGAGAAAAGCACTTCCCTGTATGGGTCTGGTGCTGCTGGGGTTCTTTGTCAGCCACACGATTCAGATTGAAACCGGCATTATTGCCCTGGCGGGCGGATTTTTCATGTGTCTGGTCTGCCACGAAGATATCCACAAGGCACTGGCAAAGCTCGAATGGAACACCATCCTGTTTTTTGTGGGCCTGTTTATGATGGTGGGGGCTCTGGAGGAGAACGGACTTTTTGAGCTGCTGGGAACCAAGGTCATGCAGCTGACAAATGGAAATTTACTTGTCACTGCATTGGCAGTTCTCTGGTTCAGTGCGCTCAGCAGTGCCTTTCTGGACAACATTCCCCTGGTCATCTCTTTTATTCCGATTCTGGAATCCATTATTCCGGGTTTCGCCCAGCAAGCAGGTCTGGATCCACAGAGTGCAGAGGCCATTCAGACCATTTCCGAACCTCTTTACTGGTCACTGGCACTGGGCGCCTGTCTGGGAGGCAACGGAACTATCATCGGCGCTTCCGCCAATGTGGTGATCTCCCAGATTGCCCGCAGAAACAAATACAAACTGAGCTTTGGTGATTTTTTCAAACTCGGGTTTCCTGCCCTCTTATTGAGCGTCAGTCTCTCAAGCTGTTATATTTACATTCGGTATTTCTGAAGCACTTCCGGGGAAATCTGCTCAAATTCCCGGCGGAATACTTCTCCGGATTTTTTCTGTATCTCCTCCGCACAGGTTTGCATGTCCGGACAGCCCGCGCCTAAGGCCTTGCTCAAGGAGGTAACAGGTTCCCCCACCAGCCCGCATCCCACAATCAGATCAAAGGCTGACAAATCAGGATTCACATTCAGACTCATCCCGTGGGAAGTCACCCAATGGGTAAATTTAAAGCCGATAGCCGAGAACTTTCCCTGATCGCACCAGCCTCCGGCTTTGCCTTCCCGGCGATAGGCTTTGACACCAAAGGTTCCGGCGCTGCCAATGGCCACCTCCTCCAGCGCATGCAGATATCCATGCGCCCCCATTTCGTTTCGGCTCAATTTCAGAATGGGGTACAGCACCCACTGACCTGGACCATGATAGGTGACATCCCCTCCCCGGCTGGAAAGTTCGAGAGCAATCCCCCTCCGGGACAGGGTCTCCGGATCGGCCAGCACAAACGTACTCCGTCCTCTGCGGCCCAGCGTAATCACAGGGAAATGGTGAAGTAGTAGAAAGGTGTCCGGAATCTCGTCTCTGATTCTCAGAGCCACCAGTTGATCCTGCAAAGAAACCGCTTCCGGGTAAGAAAGCGGTTTGAAAAAAGTGCAGAATCGGGAAGGAATCATTCTTCTGGAAGCAGAGCCCGGTAGGCCGCAGCGTCCAGCAGCGCACCAAACTCGTCCGGGCTGTCCGCACGCATTACAAAAAGCCAGCCTTCTCCGAAGGAATCTTCATTGATTTTTTCGGGGGTCTCGCTGAGGGATTCGTTCACTTCCACCACTTCTCCGGAGATCGGTGCGTAAATATCCGATGCCGCTTTTACGGATTCAACCACGGCCACTTCGTCACCGGCCTCAAAGCGTGAGCCGGGTTCCGGAAGATCGACAAAGGTGAGGTCCGCAAGCTGACTCTGGGCAAATTCGGTGATTCCAACCCGGTAAAGCCCGTCCTCGGAACGAACCCACTCATGACTTTCAGTGTATTTCAAATCTTCCGGAATCTGCACGGTGCTCTCTCCTGAGGTAAAAATGGAGGCGTGGGTCGGATTCGAACCGACGAAAACAGGATTTGCAATCCCGCGCATTAGACCACTCTGCCACCACGCCGTTGGTGAAGGGGGCTTATAGCGTATCCTCCCGGGATATGTCAATGAAGAGCTTAACAAAAACTGCCGATTTAGCTCCGTTCCCGCTCCCGGAGAATCCGCCGCAAACTCCGGATGTTCAAACGAATCTGACGGGCGCCCGAACCTTGTTTTTTTGCCGCATCCTCAAAAACTTTCAACGCCTCCTCCAAACGTCCCATTTCCCTGAGCAGGAGGCCTTCCTGAATCTGAATCGACTGATCAAATGGGTGCAGTTTCCGCAAATCCCCCATCAGCCGGTAGGCCTCCTCGAATTGTTTTTCCATCCTCGCCAGTTCAATCAGCCCCCACAGAGCGGTTTTGTCGTATATATTCATGGAGAGAGCTTTTTCATAAGCCGCGCGGGCCTCTTCAACTCTGCTCTTCCGGAGCGTTTCGTCCATCATCCAAAAGGCTGCGCTGCGTTTTTCCTGACCCAGCTGCGTCCAGCCCCGCGCATACCAGGGCATCCAGACCCGCAACCGTTCCGCACGCTGATAAACGGCCTCCATTTCATCATTCCGTTCCGCAATCCCCATCTGATGTTCATGCCAGCTGCCGATCATCATGCGGAAAACAAAGGGGATCAGAATCAGGCAGATCAGCGCGCACGAAAGTCCATAGATTTGCGTCCATCGGGGGGGGAGCACCCATGGTTTCCAAAGCCCCTGCCGGAGGCCTTGTCCGTGCCATACGCCCAGCAACCCCACAAACAGAAGTCCATTGGAGGGAATGTGAAGATTAAAATCAAATACCGCATGCGCCAGGGTACTCAGCATCAGTGCCAGTAAAACCAGAGGTATCATTGCGTCCTGCGCCGAGGGAGCACGAACCACAGCCACGGTCCACCGGACAGCCATCCAGATCAGCATGCCAAGCATTCCTGCGGAGGCAAGCCATCCGTATTCCGCCAGGGTGTGCAGAAATTCGTTGTGTGCATACTCCAAATAAAGATTGGAAGCGGAAAAATGTTCGCGGTACTGATCAAACACATTTGCAAACACCCCGGGTGCCGCTCCCCAGAATCCTTCTCCCTGAATCATGTTCCAGGTGTCCGGCCAGACCTGGGAAATCCGGATGTTGTTCTGAATATCCCGCACCATCCTCTCCCGCATCGGCGGATAAAATCTGAGCAGGGCAAAAACGGCGGCCAGCGCTGAAAAACTGAGTCCGATCAAAACTGCGGCAACCCGTTTCCACCCCTTCCGCAAAGCTTTACCAAGACAGACCACGCTGATCCCCACAAAAGCTCCGATCAGTCCGGAACGGGAATGGGTCAGTACCAGAACCCCGGTGGAAACCAGGGCCACATAGCCGGCAAAAATCCGCAGAGAAATTCTGCTCCTGGGACTGAGCATCACCGCAAAAGCCGTAACCAGGCCCATATGAAGAAAATGTGCAAAATGATTCGGACAGATAAAGGTTCCGCTGGCCCGCATTCCGTATTGTGCCGGACGCGGAATCCAAAGTACCATGGCACTGCCGTTCCAATGCTGCTGAATGGCGCCAATGCAGAGGATCAGCACCAGGCAAAGCAGGAGCGTGGTGGAGATCGCCCCCGCATGAGCCCGGGAACCCAGATCACTGAACACCCCGTACAAAAACCACGCGGTAAGGAGGAAAGCCAGTTCTGTCCAGGTCTCAAAAGGAACCGGGGTGAAAAAGAGCGCCCGGATCAGCACATATCCACAGAGCCCTCCCCAGAACGGAAAATCAGGCGGAAGCGCCAGCCCGCTGCGGTCCCGGTATGCTTTCCAGCCGGTAAGCCCCGTCATAACCGAAAGCATCAAAAGCAGAGGCAGCCAGAAGGGACCCGCCGCCCAGAAACGGGTTCCGCCAAACAGCACCACCATCCCCAACAAACACAGAAACAGTCCGTACAGGATTGCAGTGCGCAATCCCTGGAATTCCCCGGTGGGACAGGGAATCTGCAACCGCCGTTTTTTTCTGGATGCGCGGGAAAAGCCCATGCCTTAAAAAGTGGACCGTTCCACCGTGATCACATCTCCGGCCAACAACTCCACATCCAAATTCGGATTCTCTTTGATTTTCCGGAAATTGATCATCACTCTTTCGTTGTTACGGACCAGAATCACCTGGCGTTCATTCGCCCATTCCGTGAAGTTTCCGGCGGCGACCACCGCCTGACTCAGAGTGACTCTTCCCACCATCGGGAAGCGCCCGGGCTGCCGGACCTCCCCCCCGATGAAATAAAAGGTGTTGGGAACCACAACCCGGACCGTAACATCCCGGTAAATTTTCTGACGTTCCGTATATTCCGCCTCAATTTCCCTTTCCAGCTCCGTGGAACTGAGCCCGCTGGCTTTCACCGAGCCGATAAAACGCAATTTGATTGATCCCTCTTCATCCACCCGGGTTTCAATCTGTTCATTCAGACCTCCCGAACCCGACAGGGTGACAAACAGGGCATCGCCCACTTTCAGACGGTACACGTTGTCTGTGGGCGTATCCTTCTCCACCATTTCCCCATCCTCGTTCTCCTCCAGAACCACATCCCCTACTCTGGTCACGGTGGCGGAATCCTCTTTGTCCCCGCCGCGGGAAAACAGGCGGGAAAAGAATGAGGGACGTTTTTCGGTGGTCTCTTCTGATTCCTCCACCGTTTCCTCCGGAGCAGGAACCGGCGTGGGGGTGGGAAGCATGACCGGCGGCACATATTCATATTCCGACCGTGAACGTTCGAAACCGTCCGGACTGCTGCAGGCGGTGAGAAACAGGCAGACGGAAAAGAGCGGCGCCAAAAAAGAGGTTCGGATCATAGGATGGGCTTTCATTCAGAATCGTTCCTGAGAAGAGGGTTGAGATCCGCCGGAATCCAGTTCATCAGACTCTCGCTCCTGCTCGGAGTAATGAGTGTAATAAGAGTTGTAGTAATAATAGTCATCGCGGAGGATGTTAATATTATTCAAGACCACACCGGCAATTTTCCCGCCCACATTCTCCACCAGACGTTTGGCGCGGGCGGACATTTGACGGGGATATTTCCGGTACTGCACCACCAGCATCACTCCGTCCACTTCACTGGCAAGAATTGAGGAGTCACTGATCCCCATAATCGGCGGAGAATCGAAAAAGACATAATCATAACGGGCTTTGAGGTTGGTCACCAAATCCCTCACCCGCTGGGAATCCAGCATCCCGACTGCATTGCGTGGAAGCTGTCCACTGGGCAAAAAATGGAGATTTTCGAAATCTGTGGGTTTGATGGCATCCTCCAGTGGCATATCGCGCATCAGAACGTTCACCAGTCCATAGCGGTTCGACATTCCCAAGATTTTGTGCTGAACCGGTCTGCGCATATCAGAGTCGACAATCAGCACTTTGTCTCCCATGGCCGCACAGACAAATGCCAGATTGAACAGCGTGGTGGATTTTCCTTCCCCCACCCCTCCGGAGGCCACCGCGAACGCCCCTCCGGTTTTTCCGTTGCGGGAAAACTGCAGATTGGTTCTGAGAACCCGGTAGGATTCGGAATGCGGACTCTCAATGCCCTCCTGATTCAGGGTCTTCACTTTCTGCGGAATCACCCCAATAACCGAGCTGTTAAGATAACGCTCCACATCATCGACCGTCTTGACTGAAGTGTCCAGATATTCTATAAAGTAGGCAAGCCCAACCCCGCAGAACCCACCTAAGAAGAGGGAAATAGCAATATTGATTAAATAATTCGGAGAGAAAAACTCGTCCGGATCCGAGGGTGTCGCTGCTTCGAATATTTTAATTGGTACCCGCGGGAGTGCCACATCCACCCCCTCCTGCGCCGCCCGGGCCTGCAGGGATGCCAGAATGGAGCGTTTCACCCGGACTTCGCGTTCCGCACGTTCAAACGGCAGTAATTTTCGGCTCTGTGCGTTGCGTTCCGCCTCCTCCACTTTCTCAAGCTCACTTTCCAGCGCATCCACCCGGCTTTTCGCCACCAGATAATCGGTACGCAATCCCGCTTTGATCCCTGAAATCGCCGCCTCGAGCTTTTCGCGGGTCCGCCGAAGACCTTCATTGACCTGTCGGACATCCGGATGGTTTTCGCCCAGATTTTCCAACTGCATGGCCAACTGAATTTCAAAGTCGCTTTCCTGATTGCGGAGAATTTCCAGACTTTGATCCGGAATGGTCATCAGCAGAGAATTGATTAGCCCGTCTCCTTCAAGATTTTCCAGCTCATCCAGCCTGGCTTTCCGGGTGAGCATATCCACCCGGTATGACATCAAATCCGCCTGCAACTGACGGACCCGCTCCGCCTCGGCGGTGATGCGGACTCCGAAATTGATGGTGTTCAGATCCAGTTCCTCGCGGATTTCCTCCAGCCGGTCCTCGGCTTCGATAACCTTCTGGTTTTCCTCCTCCATCAGGGTTTCAAGGGTGGAGAGGCCTGTCCGGACCTGGTCCACACTCTGGGCGATCCGTTGCTGACCGTAAACTTTAGCCACTTCATTTGCAATTTTGGCCGCCTGGAGAGGATCTGTGGATACAGCAGTTATATCAATATTATTGGTGTTCCGCTGTTGCTGAACAGAAATTCTGTTTTTCAGAATTTCCATCGCATTTTTCAACGGAATCTCTCCGCCGGGAACTTCAAATTCCTCGCCCCAGATTTTGGTCAGGTTCAAATTCTCAATCACCTGCCCCAGCACCATCTCCGAGCGCAGGATTTCGAGTTCGGTGAGCAGGAAATAGGGATTGTAGCTGTTCCCGGACATGGTGGGACTGAAGATCTGCATGTTCTGTGAATCTTCAAAGACCCGGATGCGACAAGTGGATTTATAACGCTTGTCCATCAAATTGGTCACGATGGCCCCCGTGATCACCACCAGCACCATCACGATGAGGATAATTTCTTTTCGGGAGCGGATTACCCGCCAATAATCGAGAAAGTGAAGAGAACTGCCTTCCTGGTTGTCTTTCAATGGGTCCATAATGTCTCTGAGCTATCCCTGATGAATAAAAACGGCGTACAAGTGGGAAACATGTACGCCGTACTCCATTTTAATAAAGCTTCAATTCTTAATAATCAATGAATTAAAGGCTGTACTTCCAACCGAGGGAGATCCGGTTCCGGTCGTAATCGCTTGCGGAACGAACGTCGGAAGTGAGTTCTGAATACTTGTAGGAGAGCACCAGAGAATTACGGACATTGATGTTGTAACTCAGGGCCGCAGACAAGTAGAGAATCTCTTCATCCCCGTCTGTATTCACCGTGGGATCGTAGAGGGAGGTGGCATTGTCTTCAGAAAAATCTCCCATGGAATAGGATCCGGAGAGCAGGAGGGTGAGACCCGCGGTCAAATCATTTGCATAGGTGCCACTCACCGTGAAACGCTCCTGCATGGTGAAAAGATTGATGGGGGATTTTGCCTGTTTGTAGCCCAGAGCCAGTCCCATCCGGGTTCCTTTCAGAGGCTCATAATTGAGGGAGATATCTCCGTAGGGATTTTCCGTATCTTTGGAGACTTCGTCGGAAGGATTGTGGGATTCAATACCTCCGCGGATTTCGGCATTGAATTTGGGACTGAATACTTTGGAGACAGCCACCCCGCCCTGCAGAGTATCGGCGTCCCGGAAGTCTGCTTCGTAATCCAATTCACTGTATCTGACCTGAAGAGATGCGCTGGTTTGGGGTTGCAGAACCTGCACCACATCAAATCCTCCCGTGAGCTCCTGATAGTCACTGAGCTCCGCCACCTGGTCGTCATCGTAACTGAAATCCACGAAGCGTCCGCTGGCCTGCAGAGAGGTTTTGTCCGGAACCACCTGGGTGATCAGATCGAGATTGACGGAGTTGTAGAGGTAATCGTTGTTGTTACGGAACGTAACATCGTCGGCCACCAGCTCGGGCTCCTGGGCCTGACGCAGAACATGATTCAGTTGCAGACTCGTCCGGGGAGTGAAATCATGATTCAGAATAAAATCCCACTGATTGGTGAAGTCCGTATCATCGTCGGGACGATCCTGATAATACTTGAAGGTGGGAATGTACCGCAATCCATAGTACGTGTTCCCGGCCTGGGAATCCAAGAGGAACTCAATCTGTTCCACCAGCACGAAGGAATCCACAGGATCCGTTCCAACTCCATCCCCGGTGGTGAACACGTTGTCGTCGTATTCAAAGCTGAGATAGTTGGAAATCTCCAGAGGAAGATTTTTTGCAGAAAGCAACAAACTGCTGCAGGTAAGGAGTCCAAGTGCGATTCGGGTAATGTGTCTCATAATCAATAGATGTAAGGGGTGATAGTTGCTTATAAATCTATGGAGGAATCAGGGACCGGAGGGGGTGATATTACCGGCACCAGTTCCGGGTGCCTGACCAACAGAGGTTTCCTCCAACACACGATCCAAAACTTCTTCCGTCACGGGAATGTAGCGTTCCCCCTCGGGAATGTCCGCGCCTTCCAGTGGATCGGAACTCGCATCCACCGTTCCAAGCTGACCCTGATTGTCTTGGATGCCCCCTCCGGCGGACTGCCCTCCGGAAACAATTTCCTGCACATTCACCCCGAATCTTGCTTCAAGCAGGTCATACAGCGGTTGCGGATCTTCTGCGGCCAATTGCTCGGGGGAGAACTCGTCTTCCAGTCCCAGAGCCTGTACAAGAATCAAAGCCAAATCAGCCGGAGCCAGCGGGGATCCAAGATCCCATCCGCCTTTGGGCTGAATTCCCCGGGCAGACAGTGCAAGTGCTGCACCGGCCTGGGTGGCGTCGGCATTTCCGGACAGAATACGAAGCCGACGGGCCACGATCACTGCGGCCTGTCCCTGAGTGAGACCAGCTGATTCCCCTGCTTCCTCAACCGCCTCTTCACCGCTTTCATCCTGCGCATACAGAGGGGCACTCAGAAAAAGAAATGCTCCGCTGATTAGGAGAAGAATAGTTTTGCAATAATTCGGGGTTTTCATGATGGTTGACTCCTTAAATTTTTCAGGGAAGGGATGGGGTTCTTACAGAAAAGTAACCCCTGAACTTCGTAGTTGTCAACTAAATAGAATTGAAGAAAACCTGAAAAAAACGCCACTTCAACCCATGCCCACCTTCACAACCCCCCTCTCTCCCTCCGAACAGAATCGGCTCATTGAGCATCTGCATGAACCCGGCTACGAACTCCGGACTGTGGATCACGCACTGATTGCGGCGAAAAAAAAGGATTTAAATATCGTTCTCTACAAAAGCGGAAAAGTGGTTGCCCAGGGCAAGGGGCTGGAGGACTGGCTTGAATTTCATTTTGAACCCCGGATTCTTCAGGGCATTCTGGAATCCAAAGCTGCGCCCTCCCCGCCCCCCGTCTGCGCCTCCATCGGGATCGACGAAAGCGGAAAAGGGGATTTTTTCGGTCCCATGGTCATTGCCGCCTATCAGGTTCCCCCGGCCCATTTCAAAGGACTGGTGAATCTGGGGGTCCGCGACAGTAAAAAAATCAGTTCGGACCGTAAAATTACTGAAATCGCGCAAAAACTTCTGGAAAAAACCCCAAAACATTGCGAAATTCTGGTGCTGCGTCCGGACCGCTATAATGAAATGGTGAAAAAATTTGGCAGCGTAAACCGTCTACTGGCCTGGGCCCATGCCACCGTGCTGGAAAATCTGCTGGAACGCTTTCCGGATACGCCCCGGGCCCTGGCCGATCAGTTCGGTCCGGAACACCAGATCCTTTCCGCCCTCAAAGAACGCGGAAAAAAAATTCAGCTGGAACAGCGGCATAAAGCCGAATCCGATCCAGCCGTGGCTGCGGCTTCGATTCTTGCCCGGCACCGTTTTGTTCAGGAGCTGGCGGATTTGAGTGACCAATACCAATGCGAACTGCCCCGCGGAGCCACCCATGTCCGCGACAGCGCTGAAAAACTGGTGCAGCGGGACGGACCGGAAGTATTGACAAAACTGGCCAAAACGCATTTCCGGACCACCCGTCAGGTGCTGGAGGCCTGTGGATTTGACCCCGCCCTGCTCGGGACCCCTGAACCCAAAGATTCCAGTCACTGGAAAAAAAAGAAATAAAGGGAACCTTTCCCCTGCCCTTTATCCGTCCGGACTCAGGTCCGGGCGCTTCCGGAAGAAAAGACCCCCTCCTCCGCAAACAGACTCCAGGCCTCCAGTAAATCGTTTTTGTTTGCCTCCCGGTTCCCTTGCAGCGGATAGCTCAGTTGCAGCTGCTCATATTTGAAAGAGGCCATTTGATGGAACGGAAGAATTTCCACTCTCTGCACATTTTCCCAGTCCGCAATCGTCCGGGCCACCGAACGCAAATGGGATTCCGAATCATTCAGCCCGGGAACCAGCACGAAACGGGCCCATAACGGTTTGCGCAGTTTTTCCAGACGTTTTGCGAAATCGAGGGTCGGCTGAAGCGGTTTCCGGGTGACCTTCCGGTGCGTCCCGTCATCTCCTGCTTTCACATCCAGCAGAACCAGATCCACCGAATCAAAAAAGGAATCCGGACTGCGCTCATGCAGCGCGCCCGAAGTATCCAGAGCTGTATGCAGTCCCATTTTCCGGGCTCCCCGGAAGATGGTTTCCGCAAACAGCGGCTGCATCAGAGGTTCTCCCCCGCTGATGGTCAGCCCCCCCTTCGCCCGTTTAAGAAAGGAGGCGTAAAGGCCGAGTTCATCCAGCACCTCCTGGGAACTTTTCAGGGTCCCGT
>JBMTJR010000022.1:0-14982 GCA_049438565.1 Kiritimatiellia bacterium | reverse complement strand
GTCCTTTGAGGGAATTCATCAAAATACTTCGGGCTGAGACACTGGGAATCCAGAAACTTCCGCAGCACTTCATTTTTTGAGTGCAGAAATTCCGCAGGAGGACTCACCTCCGAGACCTGTCCCTGATGCAGCATGGCGATCCGGTCGGAAATGGTCAGTGCGGAAATCATATCGTGGGTCACCACCACCGAGGTCACACCCAGATCTTTCTGCAGATCATGAATCAATTCGTCAATTGTACGGGAAGTGACCGGATCCAGTCCGGAGGTCGGCTCGTCATAGAGCAGGATCAGCGGTTCCGTCACTACCGCGCGGGCCAGACCGGCCCGTTTCTGCATCCCTCCTGAAATATTGGCCGGTAACTTCTGAGCCGCGTCGGTCATACCGACTTTTTCCAGCACTGCGGTGACCTTCTGCTCGATCACCTCGTCGGAAAGTGTGCTGTTTTCCCGCAACGGCAGCGCCACATTCTCGAAGACGGTCATCCACTGCAGCAGGGCGGCACCCTGGAACAGATAGCCGAATTTTTCCCGCATCCGGCTCAAGTCCTCCCCCTGCTTGTCCAGAATGTTCTCTCCATCAATCAGAATTTCCCCGGAAGTGGCCTCCAGCAGACGGACCATGTGTTTCAGGGTCACACTTTTTCCGGCGCCGGAGGTTCCCACCAGAGAAATGGTCTCTCCCCGGGCGACATGCAGATTCATTCCGCGAAGCACCGGCTTTCCGGAAAATTCTTTCTTCACATCCCGAAATTCAATCATCCGTAAAACACTTTGGTAAGAATGAAACCGGTGACCAGAATCACCAGGAAGGAGATCACCACGGTGGATCGGGTCGCTTTGCCGACCCCTACCGCGCCGCCCGTAGTGGTGAGACCCTGATGGCAGGCTACCATATTAATGATGTAACCGAAGACGGTCGCCTTCAGCAGTCCGGTATACAGATCTTTGTTGTCAGCGTAGAGTCTCACATTGTCCAGATACGCATTCAGCTCCACCCCCAGCTGGGTCACGCCGATAATCGCGCCGCCCGCCACCGCCAGGATGTTCGTATAGAGGGTCAGCAGCGGCATCATCACCATCAGCCCCACCAGACGGGGCATAACCAGAAAACGCACCGGGTCGATCGACATAATCTGCAGGGCGGAAATCTCCTCGCTAACGGTCATGGTTCCCAGTTGGGCACCGATACTGGCCCCCACCGAGGCGGCGATGATCAGTCCGGTCATAAACGGCCCCATCTCCCGCAGCATGACCACGGTGACCGCGCCGCCCACCTGAACCTCCTGACCGAAACGCTGAAGTTCAATCCCGGTTTGAATGGCAAAAATCATGCCGATAAACAGCGCCACCACCGAGATCACCGGCAGACTACGGATCCCGGTGAAAAAAAGCTGATAAATCACTTCGCCCCGCGACCGTTTGCCAAACATGCGGGGGATCAGCATCAGGGCCCGGAAATTAAGAATCACCGCCTGGCCCACCATTTGACAGAAGGCCAGTCCCTGATGTCCCCAGCGGGCGAAGAAATTTTCGCAGTCAGGACACTCGTAGGTATTCTGATTGATCATGGTTCCAACTCCTTATCTCCAAAATGAAAAAGGTACAATAATTGCCATCTCTTTTTCTCTCCGACTCTTTCTCTGCCAATCAGCCCTTTCAGCAGCTGGAAATGACGTTTGTCGGTGTCCCGGGTATAGCTGAAAAGCGGAAACAGGCTGCGGTAGCGGTACGTCTCTCCCCGCCGCGCGGCGCGGTACAGTCCCCAGAGAATCTCGGTATCGGCCCGGTCCTCATGGGTATTGTGAACATACAGCTGCCAAAAGGGGGCATAGTTCCGTTCAATGGGACCACCCCGCATGGGATTCAGATCCAGAAAGGTGGTGCGGGTCACCTCCCCGCTCTGTTTGGAGGAATGACTGAACAGCGGCCAGATTTTCAGATAGGAAGCCTCTCCGTCGGATTCCGGTTCGAGCGGGGCGGAGGGATTCTCATAAAAATACTGGACGAAGGGAATGAAATGAAATTTCTTCCGGATTCCGGTGTCTTTGTCGGTGCTTTCATACTGACCCAGCGGCCAGAGAAAAAACCGCTTGTCGTAACCCGCATGCTGTTTGTGTCCGTACAGAGGAAACAAATAGAATTTGTTCACCTCCCCCTCTTCCCTCTGAAAAAAGGGCCAGGGACCATAAATCCGGTTTTGTTCCTCCCCTACCGAATATCGGAAGAGAGGGGGGAGAAACCAGTACGTCTCCTGATTGCTCAGTTTTAGATGTCCGAACAGCGGAAACAGAATCCATCCCCGGCCCGGCGAGGCGGGAAGCGTGTAATGGACCATACTGAAAAACGGCCAGAGCAAAAAAGTCTTTCTTCCGATTCCATCCCGTTCACTGAATCCATAAAAAGGAAAAATCCTGAACCGATGCATCCCGGGACCGGTGGTGCGGGAAAAAATCGGCCACAAAACCGTATTGGCTTCAATCTCATTGATCCGGCTGCGGATAAACAATGGGAACAAGGCAAAATCGATTTTATCCCAGAAGAAAAATTCGTGAATGCTGCCGGCAATCGGGAACAAAGCCTGGTAGGATTCTCCCTGGGCATCCCTCCCCTGAAAGTAAAACGGGAGCAACCACAGCCGCCAGCGGGATCCGGGATCGTTCACATCCTGGTTCCAGTAAAAGTTGAGCAGAAACCGCCAATACAAAGACTCTTCCCGCTGACGCTGCACCCAGATGGGCCAGAGCATTTCGGTGCGGGTAAAGTCATCCTCCTGCATGTGCCAGCGGTGGTAGAAAGGCCGGAACGCGTGCGCGGTGTCCTGGGCCTCGTTCTCAATTTTTTCCAGAAAAGGCCCCAGATACCGGTTCCGCTGATTGCCGTGCGCATCCTCCCAGGACGCGGCAAAAGGCCCCCAGTCATAGCGGATGACGGGATCCTCTTCGACAGAAAAAACCGGAACCGTGAAACCGAGGATCAGCAATCCCCAAAAAAAAGTCAAAAATCTTTTCAACTGCAGCCCAGGGATTTGCTAACCGAACGGGCGACTTCCGAAGCCAGAGAGTCGGTAACCGCGGTGGTGGGCCCCTCCACCATCACCCGGCACATAGACTGGGTCCCGCTGTATCGGACCAGGACCCGTCCATTGTCCTTCAGTACGCCTTCTGCAGCGCATATGGCCTCCTGAATGGATTTCACCTCCGAAAGCGGAGGCTTGTCTGTTACATTCACGTTGATCAGTTTCTGCGGAAACATGGTCATGACCTTGGAGAGTTCGGAAAGTCTTTTTTTCCGGGTCTGCATGGCCCGGAGCAACTGTAGCGCCGCGAGAATACCGTCCCCCGTGGTATGATAGTCCCGGCAGATCAGGTGACCGCTCGCCTCGCCGCCCAGCACCGCATCTTCATCCAGCATCTGCTTGAGCACGTAGCGGTCTCCCACATCGGACTGACCCAGTTCAATCCCCAGTTTCTGCATGGCTTTGACAAATCCGAAATTGCTCATGACCGTGGTAATTACCCGGTTGTTTTTCAGCCGTCCCTCCTCCTTCATATGCTGGGCAATGATGGCGATAATATGATCTCCGGTCAGTTCCACTCCTTTTTCGTCCACTGCAATCAGACGGTCACCGTCTCCGTCGAAAGCCAGCCCGATATCCGCGCGGGTCTCCTTCACTTTGTCAATTAAATCATCGGTGTGCTGTGATCCGCATTTGTCATTGATGTTGGTGCCGTCCGGAGAATTGTGGATGGGAAAGACTTCCGCCCCCAGCTCTTCAAAAATAATCGGAGCCACTTTGTAGGTGGCACCGTTTGCACAATCCAGCACAATGCGGAGCCCCTCAAGCGTCAGCTCATTCGGAAAGGTGTTTTTACAGAAGACAATATAGCGGCCGATCGCGTCATCAATACGTTTGGCCCGGCCCACATCGTTGGAGGTGGGTCGATACTCTTTCACTTTGCCGGACTCAATCAGGGCTTGAATCTCATTCTCTACTTCATCCGGGAGTTTAAATCCGTCGCCGCCGAAAATTTTGATCCCGTTGTCTTCGAACGGATTGTGCGAGGCGGAGAGCACCAGTCCCGCATCGGCACGCATGCTCATGGTGGTGAAAGCGATGCCGGGGGTGGGCAGCGGTCCGAGCAGCAGCACATCCACGCCCATGGAGCAAATGCCGGCGGAGAGGGCATTCTCGAGCATGTATCCGCTGGCCCGGGTGTCTTTTCCAATCACAATACGGCGGCGGGCGGTTTTGGAAACATGCGGTTGCGCAAGACAGATCTGCGCCGTGGCCCGGCCGATTTCCAGCACACTCTCTGCAGTCATGCTTCCCACGTTCGCCACCCCTCTCACTCCGTCTGTTCCAAATAATCTTGCCATGTCTCTCTCCGGTTAAGTTGATGCCGTTTCGGCCGTCATGCGTTGAAGTTCCTGTTCAAAAAAGGTCTGCACCTGTCCCTGCAGATCCACGGGCAGCGCCCGGATGCCCTCCACATAACCCAGATCCGCCGGAAACGCTTCAGCAATTTCGCGGAGAACGCCGGTATCGGGGGGTTGGGAAAGCGCGCTTTCCAGCTTTTTCATGCGGGTCAACCACTCATCCTGCGGCAGCAGGGAGATCCATTTTTTCAGTTGCCGTAGCCGTTCGTCCACCGCACCGTCCAGCAAACTCAGGGCCCCCTGCAAACAGGCCTGGGTAGAAGGATCGGAGGACATGACCGGCATCCGCACTTCCGAATACCAGAGTTTCAATCCCCGGAGGGAGGCGATATAGTTGACGTTTTTCCGCCACTTCCCCTCCGGATCCCGAATTTGCCCCGGAGTGTAGGCCTGCCAGCGTTCCTCCTTCACCGCAGACTGATACAGGTGTCCGGGTGCGTCCAGATCCCGGCGGCAAATGCTTCCCGCAGCCTGCACCCCTCCGTATTCCATCTCTACCGGGCCCACAATTCCCCCCTGCCCGCCCAGAAACACCGGGGGCTGACGCAGCAGCAGTCCGCGGGCAAGATCCCCGATCATCGACGGGGTGGCTTTGTCACTGTGCGGGGTGAAATTAAAATGAATAAAGGAGGAGCCGACTTCACTGTGATTTTTCCGGCTGGTTCCGCCGGCCATCCACACATCACAGAAATTGATCAGACTGCCCAGGGTCACAAACGGAAACAGAATGGTTTGCTTCAGTCCGACCGCGTGCGCGGCCGAAGCTTCTTCTTCGAGCAGACAGCCCGGACGCACATGCGCGGAGGACCCCACCGAGCTTCCCTCCAGAAAAACCGAGCCTTCAAAATAGCCCCCTTTCAAAGACACCCCCGCCGCCAGCTGACAGTTGATCACGGTGGCCGGCGTCTCCGCGCCGATCTCCGCCTCCGGACCGATCGAAAGCGCGGCCCCCTGCAGCCGGGTTCCCGGATACAGCCGCGCCGAGGCATGAATCCGGTCCGGATCCACCTCCTCATCCACGAAGACGGAGGAGGGGTGCGGAATATGGACCCCTTTGCGGAGCAGGGTCTGAAGGGTGGGAGAAAGATCGGACATTTTGTGTTTTCTAAGGGTTCGTTTGAAAAGTTAAAGCTGATTCCTGAGTTCTCTGAGTTTTTTGAATACTTCCACAGGCTCCCCGGGAGCAAGATCCAGGGCCGCCGCGACCCGGGGATCATCCGCCCTCAGAAAAGGATTCCGCAATTTCTGTTCCCCCAGACGCAGGGGCATCTCCCCTTCTCCCTCCCCAGGAAAGAATTCAGGCAGCTGCGGTAAAAACGTCCGTAGAAATTGCGAGTTCTCCGCAAAGTAATCGTGGCCGCAGCAGAGCAGGGTTTCATCCGGCAGCCCGCGCAAACGCCGGAGCGAGGACCAGAAACGCTCGGCCGGACCCGTGAACATACGTCCGCAGCCCCAGGCAAACAGAGTGTCTCCGCAGAAACAGAGCGGGAGTTCCGGAAAAAAGTAACTGAAATCCAGCGGACTGTGCCCGGAAGTGTCCATCGCCTGAATCCGCAATCCCAGTGCCTCCCGCTCTTCACCGTCCCGCATCGGCGATCCCGGCACCGAAAGATCCGCTCCTTCGGGATACCAGAATGCACAGCCGGTCCACTCTACCAGTTTCTCCAGATTCACCACGTGGTCATGGTGGGTATGGGTCAGCAGAAGCAAATGGAGTTCCCACCCCCGTTCCTCAAGCAAGCTGAGCATGCGCTCCCCATCCGGCACGTCCACTGCAATCACCCGGCGTGCATCCACCTGCACAAAATACCCCAGATTATTCCCGCGAAGCCGTCCGCTCCACAAGCGGAGCTCCCCGGGAGGGAGAGCGGATGACCAATTGTGCATCTGTGACAGACTGAGTGCTTTCAGCAACGGACCCCCTCCCAAAGAGAATACAAATTAATTAAAAAAGGTTATTATAACTACAAGGACCCAAAAAAATGTCAGAAAAGGAATCGTAATCAAGAAAAATTCTGTTACAATTCCAAGCCTGAAATACAAGAGGGATTAACGTCTTACGACAAAAACAGGTACCACCCGGCATGATAATATTGCACGCGAGCTACGCGGATCATCAACTACATATTTGGGGCGAGAAGCCCGTCGACGATTTGGAAGGGGCCTCCAAAAACCGGGGCAAGAAAACCCCATCCCTGTTTCCTTATGACGCGGGCGAAGAAACGCTCAAGGAAATTCTTTGTGAAACCTTGTTTGACCGTTCGATCCGGCGTCAGGAGCCCGAAATGCGCACGGTTTGGCTGCCGACTTCCGGCACCACCGCGATTGCCTCCAGCCCTCTGCTCAGCAAGAATCCCGTGGCACACCGCGATGTCACTTTTCAGCCCTGGAAAGTCACCACCCTCACCCTCCCTCTCGAGGGCACGATTGGTTTTCTTGCAGCTTTTGTGGGTAAGGAACTGCTCAGCTCCGGAGTGATGGGTGGAAATGATCTGACCTTCTGGACCCGGGTGATGCGTTTTGCCGGCGGTTTGGTGGCGCGTCAGGAATATCTTCCGGGTTTGGAGAAAACCACCAGTGGAAAAATGGAGGCCATCTGGGAGCCGATCTTTCTGGGCAGCGATCTCGACTATCTGAATGAACTGATTGAGGCCATGCCCCATGCCTGCGGATGCATGCAGAAACTGGACGCACCGCTGGAGTTGCCAAAGCTGTATCCGGCCACCATGGTCAAAGGACTCATCACCCAGATTGTGGATTATCTGGCCCGCTACTCGATCTTCACCCAGCAGCAGTCCAGCTGGCCCAAAAGTTTTCTGGAGGATCCGGGCACTGAATTTGACAGCATGCACGATCACTGGCTGAATGCGCTGGTCACCGAGGAGCCGATGCTGCCGGATTCAGAGGAGGATCTGCAGGAGCTGTTCCGTCAGGTGCGTCAGTGGCGCAAACCCATTTCCCTCTCCACCAACACTCCTTTCCGTCTCTGCCTGAAACTGGAGGAGCCCAAACGCCTCAAAGAGGGCGAAGACTCGGCCAAAGCGACCTGGGAAGTGAAATTCTATCTCCAGAGCTACAACGATCCCGGGCTGCTCATTCCCTCCGAGCACGTGTGGAGCCCCACCGCTGAAGAGGCCAAAGTGCTCAACAGCGAGCTGTTCGATGCCAAGGAGTTCCTGCTTTCCTCGCTGGGCATGGCCAGCACCATCTGTCCCCGCATTGAGGAAAGTCTGCATCAGGACGCCCCTGTGGGCTATTCGCTCGACACCGATGGTGCCTATGAATTCCTGACCGATCGCGTGCTGGCGCTCGAGCAGGCAGGATTCGGCACCATCACCCCCGGTTGGTGGACCCATCAGGGCTCCAAACAGCGGCTGGGCACCAAAGCGATCCTGAAAGGGACCGGCAACGGGAAAAAAGCCAAAAAAGGAACCACGTTCAGTCTCGATCACGTGCTGGAGTTTGACTGGCAGATCACGCTCGGCGGTGAAAAAGTCAGCCGCGAGGAACTGGAGGCGCTGGCGAAATCTCAGGTGCCTCTGGTGCAGATGCGTGGCCACTGGATTCAGCTCGGGGAAAAAGAAATCGAACGGGCCATGAACCTCACCTCCTCCAATCACAAGGCCAAGGCCAGTCTGCGTGATGTAGTTCAAATGGCTCTGGGTTCCGCCAAATCTCCGGAGGAATTCAAATTTGACGGGATTGAGGCCAGCGGCTGGGTGCAGGATTTTCTGGATCAGCTTGATGGCTCCACCAGCTTTGAAGAACTCAAGCCTCCCAAAGGACTTAAGGGCGATCTGCGTCCTTATCAATTACGCGGATACTCCTGGCTCTCTTTTCTGAAACAATGGGGTCTCGGCGCCTGTCTGGCCGATGACATGGGTCTCGGAAAAACCGTACAGGCACTCACCATGATCCAGCATGACTGGGAGAACGGAAACCGGAAACCCTATTTGATCATCTGTCCCACCTCCCTTACCGGAAACTGGCAGAAAGAGGCCGCCCGCTTTACCCCCGAACTGCCCACCCTGGTCCACCACGGCGTCAACCGCAATAAGGGCGCGGCATTCAAAAAGGATGCGGAGAAGTACTCCATCATCATCAGCAGCTATTCCCTGCTCCACCGGGATATCGAAATTCTGAAAACCATCGACTGGGCCGGCACCATCCTGGACGAAGCGCAGAACATCAAAAATCCCAAGACCAAACAGGCCCGCTCCGCCCGGGCGATCAAATCCGAGTACCGCGTGGCCCTCACCGGTACCCCAATTGAGAACAATGTGGGCGATCTCTGGTCCATCATGGAGTTTCTCAACCGCGGATTCCTCGGTACGCAGGCGGATTTCAAAAAGAACTTCCTGCTTCCCATTCAGGCCAACCGGGACGAAGAAGTGATTGACCGCCTGAAAAAACTCAGCGGCCCCTTCATTCTCCGCCGCCTCAAGAGCGACAAGAGCATTATCAAGGATCTTCCCGGCAAAATGGAGATGAAAGTCTACTGCAACCTCACCAAAGAGCAGGCCGCGCTCTATCAGAATCTGGTGAATGATGTGGAGACCGCCCTCGAATCCACCGACGGGATCCAGCGCAAAGGCCTGGTGCTGGCCACCTTGACCAAGCTCAAACAAATCTGCAATCATCCCGCACAATATCTCAACGAAAAGAAGAATTACGTGGAGCGCAGCGGCAAACTGGCCCGGCTTACGGAAATGCTGGAGGAGATTATCGAAGTCGATGAGCGGGCTCTGATTTTCACCCAGTTCGTGGAGATGGGCAAAATCATGCAGTCCCATCTGCAGGAGACCTTCGGTCAGGAAGTCCTCTTCCTGCACGGGGGCGCACCCAAGAAGGCCCGCGATCAGATGATCGAGCGCTTTCAGGAGGATCCCAATGGTCCACACATCTTTGTGCTCTCTCTCAAAGCAGGGGGAACCGGTCTCAATCTGACCCGTGCCAACCATGTGTTCCATTATGACCGCTGGTGGAACCCGGCCGTGGAGGATCAGGCCACCGACCGGGTGTACCGGATTGGACAGACCAAAAATGTTCAGATTCACAAATTCCTCTGCACCGGAACGCTGGAGGAGCGCATTGACGAAATGATCGACCACAAGAAAGGGGTGGCGGACAGTATTGTCGGCAGCGACGAAGGCTGGCTCACCGAACTTTCCACCGACGATCTCCGCTCTCTCTTCCAGTTGCAGAAAGACGCAATCGGCGAATAACCCTTTATCATACAGACGGAAAACATCATGCCAGAAACTCAGACCCGCGGAACCAGACCCCTCACCGCCCACGGCGGCATCCGGGCCCAGACCAAAAGCCGGAAAGTCGGCAAAAACTGGTGGACCAAACGCTGGATGGCCGTGTTGGAGAATCATTACATGGGTGCGGAACTGCCCCGGGGCCGGGCCTATGCCCAGGCCGGACAGGTGCTCGCCCTCAAAATTGAAAACGGCACCGTGTCCGCCACCGTGCAGGGTTCGAAAAAGAAACCGCTCAAGGTGGAAATCAAATTCAAAGCTGCACCCAGAAAACAGTGGGAAAAACTTTCGGCCATCCTTTCGAGTCAGGCCATTTTTGCCGCCAAACTGCTTTCAGGTCAGATGCCCGAATCCATTGAAGAGGTTTTTGACGAACAGGGAATCTCACTGTTTCCGGTGAAAATTGATGATCTGGAAACCTCCTGCAGCTGCGGAGGCAGCGGACTCTGCCGTCATATTATCGCCGTGTATTATATTCTGGCGGAGGAGTTTGACCGCGACCCCTTCCTTTTCATGCGCTTGCGCGGACTCGAACGGGAAAAACTGATCTGCGAAATCGGTTCCAGTGTCAAACGCGGCAAGGCCAAAGCCAATTATCTGGATCTGGAGCTGCACAGCGGTCCCCGCGAAGTGGGCCGCCCCTTCACTCCGGAGGTCACCCATTTCTGGAATGGAGGAAATGTGAATGAGGACAACCTCGGGGACATCCGCATTCCGCCCAGTCCCGGTTCACTCTCCAAACACCTCGGACATTTCCCCATGTGGCGCGGAGAAGAACGTTTTCTGGATGCCCTGGAGCTGGTCTACAAAAAGGCCTCCAACAACGGCATGAATGTGTTTATGGGCGACTGGTAAGACTCAGGGCCGGGCCGCTCCGGCCATGGCCTGACGGACTTTCTCCTCCAGAGATTTGGGCTGGAATTTGGCCCCGACCTCCTCCCCCTCCGGGTTGCGGAGGATAATGGCGTATCCTTCCACTTCCTGCTCCACCTTTTTGTCATCATTCCAGCGGTTGTCGAAATCGATTTTCGCCTCCTTGATGGAAAACGGAGCGCTCTCCAGTTTCTGCTCAATCCCCACTGCCAAAGAAACCGCCTGTTCCCCCCGGGTGGCCGGACGCAAACGTCCCCGGATGTCCTGCATCACCACCAGCCACTCGACTTTCACCTCCCCGCTCACTGTCGGATTGGTCCGCCGCAGGGTGATTTCCAGAATGCGCATTTTTTCCTTCACGTCCACATCGGCCAGGGGTCGTTTCAGCTGCTGACTGTCATTTTTCTCCACGGTTTTCAGCGTGCCGGAAATATCAAACGCAACCGGCTGGGCCTTGAGGGTCAGGGCGGACAAGATCAACACCCCAAGCAGAAAACGGAAAAACGGCAATTTTTTCATAAGAGACTCCCAAAAGGATTTACAGGTCTGACGCAGCCCGTCCGCAGACAGTGCCACAGTTTCCCGTTCGGGATCAATCCAATTTACCGGACAGAATTCCCCGGAGGGCGCATCCCACAATCGGTTTAACCGTACGATAGAACAGGTGAACAACCGCTGACCGCGCGGAGAACGCGCCTGCCCGAGCTGTCCGCGGTTGTAAAAAACCAATTCAGGGATGCGCCTATTCGCCGGACTGTGAGGCACTTCAAGGAATCTCAGTCAGGAGCCAGCCCCTGATCAGCCCCGGCCCCGTTCCGTCCCGACCGGCCGCCGCATGGCCGGACAGCAGTCGGCGGGGCATACATCCTGTTTGGCGGGGAGACGTCCGATGGTGCGCCGTTCCGGCCAGTCCTCCAGACGTTCCCGGATCAGTTCCACAATCATTTCCACCATTCGGGGGTCATTCCCAGGCGTGGAGGCACGAACATAATTCATACCAAGTTCTGCGGCGTGATCCCGGGCCTCCAGATCCAAATCGTACAGCACTTCCATATGGTCGGAGACGAAGCCCAGCGGAGACACCACAACCGCAGGGATTCCCCGGGCATAGAGGGCATCCAGATGATCGCAAATATCCGGCTCCAGCCAGGGCATGGAGGGAGGACCGCTCCGGCTCTGAAACACCAGATCCCAGCGGGAGAGCTCCAGCCGCTCCGCCACCAGCCGGGCAGATTCCTGTAACTGCTCGGTGTAACGGGAGGTGTTGGCCATGGCCATGGGAATACTGTGCGCGGTGAAAACCACCTGCGCATCCGCCTGTTCTGCTTCGGGCAAAAGAGAAATGGCCTCGCGCACCTTGTCGGACACCGTCTCAATGAACAGCGGATGATTGAAAAAGACCCGGATTTTATCAAACTGAGGCGCCGCCCCCTCCAACTGCGCCTGGGCATCCATCAGATTTTCCCGGTACTGACGGCATCCGGAGTAGCAGCTGAAACCGCTGGTGATGTAGACCAGCAGCTTCTGATATCCCTTCTCCTGACATTCCCGGAGCACATCCGGAATAAAAGGTTCCGTATTGCGGTTGGCGAGCAGAACCGGCAGCGGAATATTTTTCTCATCCAGCGCATTGCGTACTTTCTGTACCAACTCCCGGTTCTGGGCATTGATCGGGCTGACGCCGCCGAACAGTTCATAATGATGCGCCACCTCAAGCTTTCGCTCTTCCGGAACGCCTTTTCCACGCAGAACGTTGTCCAGGAACGGCATGACTTCCTCCATTCCCTCGGGGCCGCCGAACGAAACAATCAAAACCGCGTCATACTTCATGATCCCACCTTAAAAAGAATTGCAAACACATGCTCATAGACTACCCTTGTTTCATCACATGTCAATTCAGCCCGATCCCCGATCCCCTCTTCAGGAGGAAGCCCTCTACGGCATTCACGCCGTGCAGGAGTCTCTCCGTGCCCGCAAACGTCATCCCGTCGAACTTCAACTCGACGACCATGCCTCCCGGGACCGTTTTCAATCTCTGATCCGCCTCGCAAATGAATGCGGCGTGCGGGTGCACTTCTGCTCCAAACATGAACTGTTTGAGAACTGCGGAAGCAAACAGCATCAGGGAGCCGTACTGATCACCACCGGATATCCCTATTCTGAACTCAGCGATGACGTGTTTGAGGAACCCCGGCTGCTTCTGCTCGACAATCTGGAGGATCCCCGGAATGCCGGTGCCATTCTACGCAGTGCACATCTTTTCGGGTTCAATACTGTGCTTCTCCCGCTCAAGGGTGGAGCGGGTATTTACCCCTCGGTGGTGAAAACCAGCGCCGGAGCCAGTGAACATCTGCGGGTCATCCGGGCCGCGAACAGCACCAAATATTTTCAGCGGGCCCGCAAAGCAGGGTGCCGGACCGTCGCACTGGATGCCCAGGGCGGGAATGTCTTGTCAGAGGTCCCGGTTCACGATACCCGTCCCCTCTTCCTGATTATGGGAGGAGAAGACAAACGAATCGGTCAGTACATATTAAACGAGGCGGAAGTGGTGGCGCGGATCCCTCAGAACGGAAAAATCAACAGCCTGAATGCCTCCGTGGCCGCCGGCATCGCCCTCTACCACTTTTCGCCGCAGGAAACCGCAGATGGATCAAGATAAACCCATTTTAAATCCCGAAGAAACCCGCACCCTGATGCAGGAGGATGCGGTCTGGGCGGCCGAAACCACCCTCGGCAGCACGCAGCAAACCCAGCGGGAAAGCACGCCCTACGGAATCCAGAGGGACCGGGAAAGGCTGATTGAGAATTTTGAGCAGGTGCTGGCCGACCAGGTCATCTATTATCCGGTCTGTTACCGGTTCGCCGAGGACATCGGCCGCGGAAGACAGGGGGTGGTTTATATCGCCCACCGGCAGGGCGGACGGGGCTGCCTGACCAAACACGCCATCAAAATCTTTGATCCGGGGATTTACTCCTCTCCCGCAGTTTACTGGACGGATATGGGGCGCATCGCGAGTCAGATTTCCGTGATGCACCAGCTGAGAAGCCCCAATCTGGTGTCCATGGAAACCTATGATGAGATCAATGGAATCGGTTACCTGCAGATGGAACTGATCAACGGCGTGGATTTACGCTATCTGCTGACCGGCAACCGCATGGATCAGGTGGAGAAAATCACCCCTCCTCTGGAATGGAAAGTCATGAAAGACTGCATTTTCCGGGAGGACCGTCATGGCATCTCCATGCAGCCGGGGGTGGCCATTTATGTGATGCGGATGATGCTCAAGGGTCTGGAGGCCCTGCATGATGCCGGATTTATTCACAGCGACATCAAACCCTCCAACGTCATGGTGGATCAGTTCGGCTACGTCAAAATCATCGACTACGGCCGCGCGGTGAAACCCAACGAAAAAGTTTCCATCCTTCTCGGCAGCCCCCTTTATATGGCTCCCGAAAATCACCGCAGAGAACCCGCCACGGCACAGTCGGACATTTACGGCGTGGGCATGGTCGGTCTGGAACTGCTGTGCGGAAAACCGCTGGTGGATGCCTCAAACATGACCGAGGAGGATCTGTACAATTTTAAAATGGATCTCCCCAACCGGCTCTATGACCTGCTGCCGCGGCATGTGCAGGAGAACGAGGCTTTTATGGAGGTGCTTTCAAAGTTTGTGGCGCCGGACCCCTCCAAACGCTACCGGGACGTGATTGTGGCCGAAACCGAGCAGGAGGGTCTGCGGATTGTGCACAAACAGCTGATCGCCCTGGGCAAGGACGTCGATTATGTCCGGCTGATGGGAAGTTACATGAGCCGGCTGTGCAAAATCCGGCGGGGAGAGATCGAGGTTCCCTGATCCGTTTCCACACAAATCTGTAAACAAAGGTTGCCTCTATGCTCCTTTTCGGATTAAAGGGACATTCACTTTTTTGATTCTTAAACTTCGGAGAATTACCCCTATGAACATCCTTCACGTTTGTGCAGACCCCCAGCCCATGGAAGATGCGGCATCCAAACAGATCGCGGCCTCTTTCTTTTCCAGCATTATTACCCGGAATGAGAATGCCAAAATTGTGAATCTGGATCTTACCCAGGAGCCTCCAGCCCCCTACACCACCGAGGAATTCCGCAATTTCTGGTATCCGGTGCTGATCGACGGCTATGTCCCCACCAAAGAGGAGGAGGCCGCCGCCGAATATGCCGAAGAACAGGCCGCAAAAGTCCGGGAAGCCGATATTCTTGTCCTCACCATGCCCATGTGGAACTACAGCATGCCCGCCATGATGAAATCCTGGATCGACCACGTACTGGCCCCGGGCCTGCTGTTTGAGATGACCGCGCAGGGAAATGTCGCCAAACACAACGTGAAAAAACTGGTTCTGCTGATCAGCTCCCACGAAATCTTCAC
>JBMTJR010000021.1:0-15199 GCA_049438565.1 Kiritimatiellia bacterium | reverse complement strand
GTTCCGGAGCATCCAGGGAGCCACCCCGACCGCAAAAACGCCCAGCAGCAACAGTATCGGGATCCAGGCCCTCCCCTTCAGGCCCAGAAACAGTGCCAGCACAAATCCGGGCAGCAGAACCAGAGCCGCGTAGCGGGTCAGAAACAGCAGACAAAGCGAGGCCCCGGCCAATAAAACCGGAACAATCAGCCGCAGTCCCTGCGCCTGATCCTGCGCGGAGGCGGACAGTACAGAGACCAGACACCACACCGCAAAAGAGGAGCAAAGCAGGGCAAACGAGAGCTCTGTCCCATCCACCGCCACCCCCCACAGCTGTTGACTGAGAAAAAAGATGGTCACGGCCGTAAACGCCACCCTCGGACTGAAAAGCTGCCGGCCGATCAAGTAAACGAAAAGTCCACTGAGAAAACAGAAAAGCAGATTCACCGGAATAATCACCCACTGTTCCGGGGAGAATTTTCCGCCATTGGATGCGGGGAAATCCGTGCCGAGACCTTTAAAAATCATCCCCAGCAGCACGGGATAGGCGGGCGCGTTCACCAGATCCGGCTGCGCGGAGAGCGGAGACGCTCCGGGCTGGAGACGCAATTTGCCTTTCTCCTGGAGACTTTTCAGATCCCCGGGACGGATCACCTTGGTGGTAAGCCGGCTGGTTTCTTTAAAATTGCGGGCCAGCTGAGCCTGGTCCATCGCCCGCGGATTGTCAAAACCCTGATACTGGGTGGCGACAAAAAGCAGAGACATCAACCCCATGAACAGAATATACAGAGAGGTTTTAAGAATCATCGGCCCCACGCCAACCTCCAGATGGTAGACGAGATTCTGTGCGCTGGAATTCAATGGTTTTGCCATAGGGAAGTCTCCTGAAGTGGATCACAAGATAGAGGCTCGGGTGCCTGTCATCAAGGTCAGAAATCAACTGAATACCTGTCGTGCCTCCGCCTGATGAATCCGGAGATAGAGCTTACGGGGCCGGCCGGGCAGCGCCCGGATATAGGGATAGGGCAACCGGCCGATCCGGAAAGGATCCTGACCCGGCTGCAAATACAGTTTTCCCGCAGTCCGCTCCGCCACCGCAGAACGGTATCCGCACTCTTCCAGCAATCCGGCAGCCACCTTGCCACAGACCCCCCAGGGGAAACAGATCTGCTGCACGGGTTTGCCCAGGCGCTTCTCCAGCTCCTCCCGGGAGCGGAGCAGTTCATGCCGAATGGCGGCCTCCCGCTCCGCCTCGGTTTCAATCTGAAGAAAATATTTTTTAAACAGAAAAGGGGCTGCGTCGGGATCGTCATGAATCGCCTTCACCACCAGATTGTCCACGACATGACGCAGTCCGTCACTGAGCCGCGAGCGCATGGGCAGAATGGGGTGAAACACATGACTGCGGCTGAGAAAACGGAGTTTTTCTCCCGGATCGTTGATCAGCGGCCAGCTTAGATATGGGAAATTGGTCTCCGGCAGCACCAGCTTCAGAAACTTGTCATGGGAAAAGATTTTCCCGTGCGACCAGCTGTTTGACTGCACATCCACCCTTCCCCGCTCCTGCAGAATTTTCAATTCCAGCCAGGAGCAGAAAGGGGTGTCGGTGAAATCCACCGCCGGGTCATGTCCCTGCTGACCCCAGACCGGTCGAACAGTCTCCAGATCCGGAATCCGGCCGGGAATCGCATACACCACGGCCCGGAAATCGTAACGCTCCAGCAGAGGCGCGGCCACGGTCCACAAACTCGCCCAGGCATGATCAAAACAAAGGCCCACCTCCCGCGGACCCGGTGTGCGTTTGCCCTGCAGGATCTCCTCCATCTCCGCAGCCTGTACGGTGCGGTACCCGTTCTCCATCAGATATATCAGACAGGGCTCCAGCTCCTGACGTGTCACCCGCGAAAAGCGGAAAAGGGGCAACCCCTTCCCTTTGCCGAATCCGAACACAAACGACGGCCATTTCCCGGCGGCCAATTCCGCTTTTTCGCGCCAGAAGGAATCCCGCTCGATAAAAGGAATGGGATTCTTCACCGCTTAAAGTTCCCGCTCAATTTCACTGACCAGACGGGGTCCCCGGTAAATCAGTCCGGAATAGATCTGGATCAGGGAGGCCCCGGCATCGAGTTTCTCCCGCGCATCCGCCGCAGAGAAAATCCCCCCCACTCCGATAATCGGCAACCTGCCGTCCAGCCGCTCGGCCAATCCGGCAATGATGGCGGTAGAGCGTTCCCGCAGCGGCGCGCCGCTCAGTCCGCCCGCCTCCTCCGCCCGGGGATGTCCGGCCACCGCGCTCCGGTCCAGCGTGGTGTTGGTGGCGATCACCGCATCCATTCCGTACTGCAACAGCGCCTCCACAATAAAGTCCAGCTGGGCTTCATCCAGATCCGGAGCAATTTTCACGGCAATCGGGGTGTGTTTTCCGGTCTCAGCCTTCAGAGCCTCCCGGGTGTCCGCAACAGATTTCAGCAGCGCGGTAAATGCATCCCCTTTCTGAAGCTCCCGCAGATTGCTGGTGTTGGGAGAGGAAATATTCACCGTCACATAATCCGCCCGCTGATACACCGCCCGCAACCCGAGTACATAATCGGCCTGGGCCCGTTCGATCGGGGTGTTGAAATTTTTTCCGATATTGATGCCCACGATTCCCCGGTAATGGGCATGGGACAAATTTTCCAGCAGCGCATTGACCCCGCCGGTGTTGAAACCCATGCGGTTGATAATTCCGCAGTGTTCCGGGAGGCGGAAAAGCCGGGGCTTGGGGTTTCCGGGCTGCGGAAGCGGGGTCACGGTGCCCAGCTCCAGAAAGCCGAAACCGAGGGAGGCAAAGCCGTCGATGCAGGTACCGTCCTTGTCCATCCCCGCCGCCAGTCCCACCGGATTGGCAAACCGCAGGCCCATCACCTCCACCGGTTTCTCCGGCACCGCCCCGGCCAGGATGTGGGGTTTTCCGGGCCGACAGGTTTTCTGCAGCAGCTTCAGCGTGCGTTCATGCACTTTTTCAGGATCCATTTGAAACGCAATGGACTTAAACAGCGGGTAAATCATACAGCCCCTTTAATTCTTTTTAAACAGGACGCAACAATTGTGTCCTCCGAATCCGAACGCATTGCTCATTGCCACCCGAATCTCTTTATCCCGGGCTGTATTCGGCGTCACATCCAGATCACAGTCCGGATCCGGGGTTTCATAATTAATGGTCGGGGGCACCACGCAACGGTGGATGGCCAACACTGACACCACCGCCTCAATCGCAGCTGCACCGGCCAGCAGATGACCGGTCATCGATTTGGTCGAGCTGATGCTCACCGAACCGGCATCCTCCCCGAAGGCCCGGTGAATCGCCCGGGTTTCTCCGGCGTCATTGAGAACCGTGCTGGTGCCGTGCGCATTGATATAATCCACCTCGGAGGGTTTCACTCCTCCTTTCTCCATGGCCAGCAACATGCAACGGGCCGCCTGCCGGGCCTCCGGATCCGGGGCTACAATATGATGCGCATCACAGGTTCGTCCGGCCCCGGCAATCTCGGCATAAATTCTGGCCCCGCGTTTCCGGGCATGCGCCTCGCTCTCCAAAACCAGAACCCCCGCGCCCTCCCCCATCACAAAACCGGATCGGTTCGCATCAAAGGGACGCGAGGCCCGGTGGGGTTCATCCTGAAAATCCCGGCACAAAGCCCGCATCGCGGAAAAACTGCCGATGCCCATTTCATTGATGGACCCTTCGCATCCCCCTGCCAGCATAATATCGGCCTCTCCGCGTTTGATCAGATCCATCGCATCCGCCAGCGCATGGTTTCCGCCCGCGCAGGCGGTGGTGACCACATAATTCGGTCCGTTCAGCCCATATTTGATTGCGATATGCCCGGAGACAATATTCAGGATCAACTGCGAAACCATAAAAGGGGAAAAAGCTTTGGGCCCCTTCTCCGGAAGCGCCATCCCCGCTTTCTGGGCCACATGCAGACCGCCGGTTCCACACCCCATCACCACCCCGGCCCGCTCGGAATCAATCTGATCGGCCTCCAGACCCGCGTCCTCCCAGGCGTCCACGGCCGCCGCGAATCCGTAGCGGCTGAAGGGATCCATCTTTTTGGCCTCGCGGGCGGGAAGATACTTCTCCACATCAAAGTCCGTGATTTCCGCCGCGATCTGCACCGGATATTCCGAGGCATCAAAACTCTGAATGCGCCTGAGTCCGGACTTCCCCTCGACCAGAGAATTCCAGAAAGAATCCAGGGTGCATCCTACAGGAGACACCACGCCCATACCGGTAATCACCACTTTTGTCATGAGGGGATTGTTAGCAGGAAAGTCGGAGTGGGGCAAGGGAGGAAACTGTCCGTTGTTGCTTCAATCTGCCGACCGCAGGGCCGGAACGCAAGTCCGGTTCAGTCCGACTCCTCCGCGCCAATCCCGCTGTAGATTCCGCCTCCGCGAAGGATTTCCCCCTCGTACAGGGCACAGATTTGGCCTTTGGCAATCGCCCGCTGTGGCTGCGACCATTCCACCCGGGCCCGGCCTCCGGGCAGCGGAGTATAGCGGATGTCCACCGAGGGTGCCCGATAGCGGGGCCGGGCCTGCAGTGTGCAGGCCTCGGTCAGGGGTCTGCCGGTAAAGGAGAGTTGGGAAATCACACAGCAGTCCGTGTACAGATTCGGCGTTCCCGGTTCATCAAACGCGACCACCAGTTCCCGCGAGGCCTTTCGCTTCTCCACCACCACATAGCTTTTCTTGTACACATTGGAGGGAACCCCAATTCCTTTGCGCTGTCCCAGAGTATAGAAATGCAGTCCGCGGTGCGCACCCAGAATCTCTCCGCTCTGGGAAACAATGTTTCCGGGTTCGTCGGGAAGGTAGGTTGCGAGAAAATCCGACATCCGGATCTGGCCGATAAAACAGATGCCCTGACTGTCTTTTTTTCCGGCTGTGGGCAGGCCGAAGCGTCTGGCGGTCTCCCGCACTTCTGATTTCAGCAGATCCCCCACTGGAAAGCGGGCCGCCTGCACCTGATCCGGCTGCATCATGGCCAGAAAATAGGTCTGATCTTTGTTAGGGTCCCGTCCGGTCAGGATCTCCCGATCTCCGTGCTCTCCTACCCGGCTGCGGGCATAATGTCCGGTGGCCACCATCTCAAAACCCCGCTGTTTCGCCCAGTCCCGGAAGACGCCGAATTTGATTTCCCGGTTGCACATCACATCCGGATTGGGGGTCACCCCCTCCTCATAGCCCTGGAGCAGATAATCCACGATCCGGGACTTGTAGGCATCCATCAGATTCACCACCTCAAATGGGATCCCCAGCGTCTCCGCCACCGCCGCGGCATCCTCCACATCCTGCTGCCAGGGACAGTCTCCGAGAATATTGTCCTCGTTGATCCAGTTTTTCATGTAAGCGGCCGACACTTCGACCCCCTGCTCCACCAGACAGGCGGCGGCGACTGAACTGTCCACCCCTCCGGAGAGGGCCACCATCATTTTTTCCGCAGCCATGGTCAGGGGATCATTTCGACGTCCCGGGAGCCGGGATCCTCGAAAGGAATTGGGCTCAGCTCCTCTCCGTCTCTTTCCAGAAAAGGCACACTTCCCGCAGAAAGCTGCTCATAAATCCTGCGCATGGCTTTCTCCACGGAAAGGTCCATGGCCACGTGTTCGTCCACGCAGACGATCACCCGTTTCAATTGCGGAATCCGCAGAGTGCCACTGGCCTCCATGTAGAAAGGCTGAATGTAAATGATCCGTCCATCGATCGGCAGAATGATCATTTTACCGCGTTTGACCTCGGATCCCTGCTGATTCCAGAGGGTAATACTCTGGGCGATATCCGTATTCTGATCAATCAGCGCATTGATCTGGGGCGGACCGTAGACCTGACTGCCCTTCGGGAACGTGTAAAACACGATCTGACCGTAAGCGTCCCCGTCCGAGCGCACCACGCCCAGGGCGCGAAGGTTGTCCCGGTCGTAAGGAAGCAGCGGGGTGAGCAAAAGAAATTCACGTTTGCCGGGTTCGATCAGATCCAGGGTAATATAATAAGGCTGCATCTGAATCAGGCTGTCCTGATGGGTAAACTGGGCGAACTGAAGCAGATCCTCGCTCTGATAATACGTGGCCGGATCCTCCTGATGATACACCGCGTACATGCGCATCTGAATTTCGAACAAATTCCGGGGATAACGGATCTGCGCCCGCAGCGCCGGCGGCATCTCCTCCAGATCCCGGATCAGACCCGGATACATCCGCTGATAGGCCTTCCCGATTGGGTCCGTGGCGTCGGCCAGATAATAATCCACGGTACCGTCGTAGGCATCCACCACAATCTTGATGGCGTTGCGGATATAATTCAGATCTTCATTAAACGGCTGGGAATTCGGATACCATTTGCTGGTGGTGTAGGCGTCCACAATCCAGTAAAGCCGTTCCGGAGTCACCACCAGATACGGATTTTCATCCAGCTGGAAAAAAGGAGTCAACTCCTGAATCCGCTCCACAATATTGCGGCGGAAATGAATCCGGCTGTCTGCCACCGTCTGATTGGTGAAAAACAGATTCCGGTCATTGAAATAGAGGGCAAACAGCGTTTTGCGCCAGAACCCGGAGATCGGAACCCCGCCGTCTCCCTCGTAGTTGCTGGTGACCGCCCCGCCGCTTTCGTTGCCGGGATAATGAAACTCCCCGCTTTCATTGGGGGCGATCACATAATCCAGATTCTCCAGACCGTAATAGATCGAGGGCTGATTCACTTCGAATCCCACATTCGAGTCCGGCGGCATATTATGAATATACCAGCGCATCCGCTCCTCCCCGCTCTGCGCCGCGGGGGTCATGACCAGCCCGTAACCATGCGTATATTTGAGGCGCTGATTGACCCAGCTTTTGGCGCCCTCCGGCAAACGCTCGGTGGTGATTTCCCGGGCGGAGAGATAAACCTGCTGCAAATGATTCTTTATCAGATAGCGCGCCGCATCCACCCCGGTAAACTGATAATAGGGCCGGATGGCCTGCAGCTGCTGATACACATCCGCCAGCAGCTCGTTATCCCAGAGCGGAATATTGTCCAGCTCATCCAGACCGTCCGCCAGCGTGAACGGTGCCGTCACGTCCTGCTGTTCAAAAGAGCGCCGTTCGACGTTGTCCAGCTGATAGGCCAACAGGGTGGACTGAATCGTCTGTCCGATAAACGCCGCCTGTTTGTCCAGTTCATTGGGTTTCACCAGATACTTGTTCACCGAACGGAACAGTGCCTGATTGTTCCGGAAACCGTGTGCGCAGAGCCCCAGAATCAGAAACAGCAGCATCGACTTAAAGCCGCGCTGACGGTAAATCAGAGCGATCAGAGAAAAAGCCAGAGGCAGCATCATAAACGCCGCCAGTCCCAGCAGCGGAAGCTGCCAGTAAATTTCAGTGTACCCGGGTCCATAGAACAGATCCATGTTGTTGGTGGTGTACTGCAACATCAGCGCCTCCAGGCCGTAACCGGATGCGTGAACCAGCAGGATCAGAAACACAATCAGAGACAAATGCAGTTTGGCCCCGCGGTACAGGGGCTGCCGGTCCTTGGAGAGAATCTTCAGCTCGGCCGCATACAGAACGCCCAGCGCAAGCAGCAGCAGAATCAGGGTCAGCAGAATCCGTCCCTGCACCAGCTGCACAATGGGCAGCACAAACAGGTAAAAAGACACATCCAGACCGAACAGCGCATCCGCATTCCCGGTGGCGGGGGCAAACAAAAACAGCAGGGCGTTCTCCCACTGACTGTAAATCGGCAGGGCCAGCGGAATGGCCAGCAGCAGCGCCACCGGCGTGTAAATCTTCAGCGATCCGCTCCGGAACGCTTTGATCAGCTGTTTCACCTTGGTTTCTTTGTGAAATTTGGTGACCCCCAGATACCTTGAGGCCAGCCAGAAATTCAGAAACAGCACCGCAAAAAAGAAAAAAGTGCCGCCGATCAAAACAAAATACTTATATCCGACCTTCAGCAGAAGAAAACGGAGATAACCCAGCGAACGGTACCAGGCCATTTCCACCAGCACATCCACCAGCCAGACATTGATCCAGACCGCGAGCAGAATCAGCAGAATACCAACAGGGATCAGGATTTTGAGAAATTTCGGGACAGATTTCATGACTTTCTCTCTTAAAGATTCAAAGGAAAAGGTGCAAGGGCAATGTAACGGCAGCTTGGACGCAATCCGCCTGCGGCAGACCAGCCCGGCAGCCGTCGGCCCTCAGACATCAGCATCTTCTTCGGCACCGAAAGCGGTTCAAAGATATCTCTCAAGCAGGGCCCGGGCCTCCAGAAGATTCGGAAGCGTCTCGTGGGCAAACAAGGTCATTCCGGGGTCCACCGGAAACTGCTCGGGCACCAGAACCGCCAGTGCACCCGACCGCTGCGCCGCTTCGATTCCCGGTGCGGAATCCTCAAACACCGCGCAGCGGAGGACCGATACGCCCAGTTCCTCGGCCGCCCGTTCAAAAATTTCCGGATCCGGTTTTCCGCGGACCACCTGATCCCCCCCGACCACCACCTGAAAATACTGCCGCAATCCGGTGCGTCCGAGTTTATCCTCGATCTGCTCAGCCCGGCTGGAGGAGGCCAGCGCCAGCGGTATATTTTTCTCCCGCAGCCAGTCCAGCAATTCCCTGGCCCCGGGTTTCACCGGTGGAATCTGTTCGGTGACCAGGCGGTGATAGTGAAAATTCGCCCGCTCCAGCAGCGGTCCCACATCCTCATCCGGAAGGGCCCGCTCCACGATAGCGGTGATATCCCGCAGATTGCGTCCCACCATACTTCGTTTCACTTCCTCGCTTACAAACAGGCCGGTCTCCTCCCCGGCATGATCCCAGGAGGCGGCCCCGATCCGTTCCGTGTCAATCAGGGTTCCGTCCATATCAAACAAGACCGCTTCCAGGGGGAGACTAAAGTTTTCCATGTTCCTGCTTTCCTCCGGGGAAAATGACATTAAATCAATCTTTCCAGCAAACTTTTTCCATTGGATGCCTATGAAACCCGAAACTCTCCGCTTTCTCACCCCCGATCAGGTACGTTCTCTCGCCTCGGAATTCTGCACCCCGCTGTATGTGTACAGAGAAGCCGGACTGCGTCAACGGGCAGAGGAGGCCCTGGCCTTTCCGAATGCGTTCGGACTGACCGTCCGTTTTGCCATGAAAGCCTGCCCCAACCGGAATATTCTCAAGATTTTCTCGGAAATGGGACTGCAGATTGACGCGAGCTCCGGATGGGAGGTGCAGCGCGCAATGGAGGCGGGAATTCCCGCCGCGCATATTTCGCTGAGTGCCCAGGAACTGCCGGCCAACCTGGGCGAACTGCTGGATCTGGGTATCGTTTTTAATGCCACCAGTCTGCAGCAGATCCGGGTGGCCGGAGCCCTCCGGCCCGGCCGGGACATCGGGGTCCGTTTCAATCCCGGCCTGGGTTCCGGCGGCACCAACCGCACCAATGTGGGCGGTCCGGCCAGTTCTTTCGGAATTTGGCATGGTCAGGCGGAGGAGGTGACCGCCCTGCTGGCGGAATATCAGCTGCGCTGTGTGCGTCTGCACAGTCATATCGGAAGTGGCAGTGATCCGGCGGTCTGGCAGCGGGTCGCGGGTCTCAACCTCGAACTGGTGCGGAAATTTCCCGAAGTGGTGACCCTGGATCTGGGCGGCGGTTTCAAAGTGGGCCGCATGTCGACCGAAAAAAGTACCGACCTTCAGGAGATCGGGCACCCCATTCAGGTGGCGCTGGAGAATTTTGCCCTGGAGACCGGACGCAAACTGCATCTGGAAATCGAACCCGGCACCTACCTGGTCGCCAATGCCGGGGCGGTGATCAGCCGGATTCAGGACGTGGTCCACACCGGAGCAGACGGTTACACTTTCTACCGCCTCGACACCGGCATGACCGATGTGCTGCGGCCGAGTCTGTACGGAGCACAGCATCCGCTGGTAGTGGTGGGTCGTGAACAGGATTCCACTGAAACCCAGGATGCCATTGTGGTGGGGCACTGCTGTGAGTCGGGAGATATTCTCACCCCGGCTCCAGGCGATCCGGAGGCCCTGCAGCCCCGCTGTCTGCGGAAAGGACAGACCGGAGACTTCCTGGTGATTGAGGGAACCGGAGCCTACTGTTCGTCCATGTGCACCCACGGATACAATTCTTTTCCCGCCTCTCCGGAAGTCCTGGTGGAGCGCGGGGGCGGGTTCCGACTGATCCGCCGGGCCCAGCCGGTCGCCTCGCTCTGGGAGCGCGAGCTCTGAGCCCTTTCCGTCAAAAAAAGATTTTCAGATAGATTGAATGATTTCCATCCGGGTTGGTCTATGCTAGTTCCATGAGGCATTCAGCCTCCTCATTTATAATGCGCACACGATTCTTTCCTTCCCTGCTTTTTCTGTCTGTCAGCCTTCTTTTCACAGCCGGATGCGTGAACGGTCCCTCCTCCCTCGAGCGCCGGGACCGCCGCACCTATGCCGCCTTTCAGCGCTCTGTCGACCGGGCGCTGGAATCCGCCGGGGATTCCGTGGTTTTCTTTGAAGTGGAAAACACCACCAATGAGGGGCGGGGTCAGAAAACCCGCAAAGTGAATTTCGCGGGCATTGTCCTCACCGAAAAAGGTCATCTGCTGGCCCCCTTTGTAATTCCTAAGGGATCGGACACCCGGGTGGAAGCCTGGGTCGCGGAGCGCCGTTATCTGGCCCGGAGCCTGAAAACGGATGAAAGTCTCGGCATGACCATCATGAAAATCGAACCTTTCCACGCGCTGCAACCTGTGGATCTGAATGATTTTGTGGAAATTCAGACCGGAGAAATGGTCTATACCGTGATTGGAACCGATGAAGACCGCGAGTTCGAAAAATTTGTGTTTCAGGGTTTCAATCAGGGTGTGGTGCAGGGACGCTACCGTCAGTACAGTCTGAGTCCCATCCCGGATATTGCCCGCGGTGCGCCTCTCTATGACAGTTTTGGAAATCTGACCGGTCTGGTGGCCCAGGCCAATGCATGGATCTTCTCCGATGTCGCCCCGGATATCAGTGCCTTGTTGACCCGGAGTCTGAACGGCAAAAACGGAGCCGAGGGGAGTCGCTCAGAGGAGGGATGGTTCGGCGCCATCCTCGAACCCATTAATCCGGACTACGCCCGGCTGGCGGACCTGCCTGCCAGTGGTCTGTGGCTGAATTACGTCTTCAAAGACAGTGCGGCCTATGAAGCCGGATTCCGGAGCGGGGATCTGCTGGTGGAATTGAACGGATCCCCCATGCGCATGACCGGCTCCCGCTCTTACCGTTATTTTCTGCAGACGCTCCGCCCCATCCAGGGCGAACCCTTCAGCGCAGTGGTGATCCGCGACGGAAAACGGATCAAGGGCAAAGGGGAGCTGCTCAAACGTCCGGAACCGGACACGCTTCTCGCCGATGATCTGGGCATTACGGTCAGCGAAATTCATGAAATCATGGCGGTCCGTTTCAATCTGTTCGAAACCGACGGGGTGCTGGTGACCGAAATCAAATCCGGAAGTCCGGCCGCCACCGGACGGACATTCGGAGATCCCCTGCTCCGCAACGGGGATGTGATTGTCTCTCTGGGCGGCTTTCCCACCCCGGATCTGGAGTCCTTCGGGAAAGCTTTGGAAAAAATCCGGCAGCAGAAACCCTCGGTCATTCTGGTCAAGTTCCAGCGCGGAGCCACCACCGGAATTGAAGCCCTGAATCTGCGAATTGGATCGGACAAAGGAGATCTTTAAATGAAATGGTTCTTTCCCCTGTTCCTTGCCCTGTCCGGGCTGGTCCCCCTGCTCTTCGCCCAGCCGCTTCTCCTGCCCGAAAACAGCGTGCCTCCCCTGCTCCGTGCCCCGGTAGTGGAAATTCCGGAAGAGGTGATGCAGAAAGTCGATCCCTCCGTGGTCTCCATTCAGCACGAGCGGGCCGGCGGCACCGGATTCATCATTTCAGAGGACGGATATATTCTGTCGAACGGTCATGTGGTCCTGGGAGACGATCCGGAGCAACCCACCCAGCCCGCCAAACGGATTACGGTCATTCTCAGCGACGAACGCAAATTCTCCGCGCGGGTTCTGGGCTTTTCCATGGATCCCGATGTGGCGCTGCTGAAGATCGACAGCCCCACCCCGCTGCAGCCCGTTAAATTTGCCGACAGCCGCAATGCCACCGTGGGACAGCGCTGTTTCGCCGTGGGCACTCCGGTCGGACTCAAACGCACTTTCACCAGCGGAATTCTCAGCAACACCACCCGCACCGACCTCGGCACCGAAACCGTGGTATTTCAGACCGATGCCGCCATCAACAGCGGCAACAGCGGCGGTCCCCTGTTCGACGGACAGGGGCGCGTACTGGGGATCAACACCTACGCCAGCGGCGGTCAGAACAACCTTGGTTTCACAATTCCGATTCATGTGGCCGAGGCCATGATCGAGGATCTGAAAACGCGCGGACGTTTTGTCCGCAATCTGATCCCCCTGTACTTCACCAGCGAAATTTATGATGAACTGGCCCAGGCTCTGGAAGTGGAAAAAGGGATTCTGATCTCCTATGTCATGGAAAATTCCCCGGCCGAAGCCATGGGACTGAAACTGGGGGATATTCTGATCAAAGTGAACGGGGAAGCCGTGTCCGCGGTCACCAAGGCGGATCTGCTGAATTTTGAGTGGGAAATGACCATCCGTCCCGCCGGAGAGACCGTGGCACTCACCGTCCTCCGCGGGGAGCCCGGAGAACGGGAGGAAATCACCCTGGAGGGAGAACTGGAGGAGCTGGGTCTGATCCCCGCGTTCAACCGTCATGTGGGGGAACTTCCGGAGCACCGCTATGCCACTCTGGGACTGGGCGTGGAGAAACTGACCTATCTGCATCACATCATTCATGAAATTGCCGCCGACACCACCGGCGTATTTGTCAAAACCGTCGAAGAGGGCTCCGTGGCCTCCAGAGCGGACATTCATCCCGGGGACATTCTGCACGCCGTGGCCGGGGAACCGCTGCAGAACATTGTGGAGTTCCGGGAAGTCCTCGATCAGGAACTCACCAAACGGGAGAAATCCATCGCGGTGGAGCTGGTCCGCGGAAAAATCAGAACCCGCACCGCCCTCGCACCCGATTATCTCATGAACAACCGCAAAGTGCTGCTGGTGGTTCCGGCCGGTGAAAATCCGGATCTTGATCTGCTTCGCCGGGAACTTCTGGCCAAAGGAGCCAGTGTGGAAATCGCCGGTCCCGGCAAACAGCCGCTGCCCCGTCAGGAGGGCCTGCCTCCGCTGATTCCGGATTATGACCTGAATGAGCTGGGTGAATCCGAAGAGGCGGACATTGTCATGTTTGCCGGTGGAGAGGGGGCCAAAGAATTCTGGGAGAACCCTCAGATTCTGGCGCTGGTGAAGGCCTCTCTCGAAAACGAGGGCCAGGTCCTCGCCGCCATCGGGGAATCCACCCTGCTGCCGGTGCTGGCGGTGGAGGGAATTCTGGAGCCGAAACTCACCCTGCCCCGGGATTTGTCCGGTCAGGCCGTCAACCGGGGCGCCACCTATACCGGGAAAGATGTGGAGTCCGAAAAAATGCTGGTCACCACCACCGGAACCGACCGGGATGTACTGCGGGCCTTCTTACAGGAAGTGGCAAATATCCGCTGATGAGACACTGGCGCTTTCCATTTGGTCCTCTCTTCCGGAGTAAAGAACCGGAACATCTGGAACTGGGCCGCTGGGGAGAGCGGAAAGCGGAGCGTTATCTGCGGAGCCGGAAAATGAAAATTCTCGGAAGGCGCGTCCGGGTGGGAAAACATGATGAAATCGATCTTCTGGCCCGCGATGGAAATCTGCTGATTGTGATTGAAGTCAAAACCCGTTCGCAGGAGGGCTTGCGCCCGATTCGGGATGCGGTGGACAAAGAAAAACAGATCCGGCTCAACCGGGCCGCCCTGGCCTACGCCCGGAAATGCCATCCGCGCCCCGAAGGCATCCGCTTTGATATTGTGGAAGTTCTGGGCCGGCCCGGTGCCGCTGCGCCGCAAATTCAGCATCATCCCGGGGCTTTCGGTCTGCATCCCGGATTTCGTTACTGATTCGGAAAATCCGTGACAAGCCCGCCGCACCGACTATGATGCCCCTCCAATTTCAGGAACCCATTTTATGAATACACGTTTCACTTTTCTCTTCCTCTTTCTCAGTTTGCTCGTTCTCCCCGTCACCCGGGCGGTCAGTCTGGAGGAAATCAACACCGAGGCCTACCTGGCCATGATGGACGCGGATCAGTTGCTGGCGGAGGACAAAGCGGCGGAAGCCCTGGCCTTCTATCAGAAATCTCTTCAGGCCTATCAGGAGCTGAAACTGCAGGATCCTGATTTCAAAACCCAGATTGTCGATTATCGCATTGATCTGCTCACCCGGAAAATCTCCGAACTTACCCAACAGCTGCCGGCGGAGGATCAGGGGACCGCTCTGACCGAAGTGGAGCCCGCAGAACAGGATTTCCGGGCACTGTACCTGCAAACCCGTGAAAAGATGGTGCAGGATTCCAACCGTCTGCTGGCCTTGGAAAAACGGAATATCCAGTTGAACGCCACCCTGCAAAGCCGTCAGCAGGAACTCGGCCGTCTGCAGGCCGCCCTGCGGGAAATGGAAAAATCCTACAATGAGCTGAAATCCGAGCAGGGTCGGACCGCCGCGCAAATGGAAAAAGAAGTCCGGGACCTCAGCCGCTTCAATACCCTGCTCCAGGAGCGGGCGGACAAACTGGAGATGGAGAGTCAACAGCTCCTGACCCAGCGCGATGAATTGCTGGCGGAGGGAAGAGAATTGTCCGGGGATTTGGCCGTGCTGAAACGGGAGCATGAAACGCTCAAACAGGAGCTGACTGACCTCAAAACCAGCTCACAGCTGAGCGAACAGCGGCTGATCCTGAACCGGAATCAGTTACAGGATGATCTGAAAATCCGGGAGGAGGAGCTGAGCAAAGCGCAGACCCGACTGGCGGATTTGGAGGAGAAAGCCAAAGAAATAGGCCTGTTGGAGGATTCTGTGGTGGAGCTCAACCGTCGTCATGAGGTACAGAAAAAAGAAATTGAGGGTCTGCAGACGCTGGTGGAAAAGAGCCGCAGCGAAACAGCGCAGAAGCAGGAGGAACTGGCCCGGAATGAAACGTTTCTCCGCGAGGCACAAAGCCGGATCGCGGAACTGCAGGAGCAGATTGCCGGCAAAGATGCAATGCTTCAG
>JBMTJR010000020.1:0-15333 GCA_049438565.1 Kiritimatiellia bacterium | reverse complement strand
CCCAAAATCATCCTGTCCCAAAATCATCCTGTCCCCGTGAAGGATGACCTCAGAAATCAAAGGCTTTGGTTGACCAGTGAATGGCTTTGCGGATGATGGGGCGCTCCTCTTCGACCCGCCTTTTCACCTTGATCAACTGTTTCCGGTACAGCGAAACCACATGATCCAGACTTTCGCCCATCTGATGACTTTCAAAAAGTTCATCCTCCCGCGATCCGAAGTCGAGCCCCGCCTGCACGGGTCCGCGCAGCAGATCAAAGCCCAGGTCATAGCCGGTCAGCAGCAGACGGTTGGGGTCCCGGTTGTCCATGGTGCAGCTGTCCAGAAACCAGGTCGGCGAAGAGCTGAGGGTATGCAGATTGAGGAGACGGAGCACTTTCAGTTCTTTGCGGAACAAATCCTGAATATCCCCGATCTGCACCCCGAAAGTGCGCAGGGCGGTGCATTTCTGGATAAAATGAATATAACCCCGGGTGTAATAGGCCGGGGGTTCGGGTTTCACCAGATCCAGCCCCGCCTGAATCTGTCCCACATACACGTGATTTTTTCCCACCTCCCGGCAGAGATCCTGTAGGGTGTATTTCCGGGAGCTCAAGCCATCCACCCCGTTATGAAAATAAACAAAATCACCGAACTCATGTAGGCGGTCAACCCGGTCAGCAAAACCCCGCCCGCCAGAAAATAGAGCCGGGTGCGGGAATTGCGGAGTTTGATCATCTCGATCAGCGTGGCATCCAGTCCGCCCGGACAGGCGTGACGGGTGGCCCAGCGCAAATGCAGGGGGCCGGCGAACAGAATTCCCGCCGAAAGCACCGCCAGCAACAGCCCCAGCGCCAGCAGCGTCGCGGGAAGCCGGCCGGCGGCGGCAATGCGGTGACCGCTGAATCCGGAAATGGTCAGACAGATGGTGACCAGACTCAGCATAAACCCCGCCCGGGTCTGCAGAATATGAAAATGACCCACAATCCGGTCCACCAACTGAATCGGCTGCTCCAGCTTTAACTCCTGACGCATAAACTCGATTTCCTCCTGCGGAGAAAGCGTCTTGAATCCTTGTTTCATAAGCCAGAACTAATGAATGAAGGGCCTGCTGGCAAGCCTGCAGCCACATTTCAGCCGGACGAATCTTCCCACCCCGTTTCCCCTTCACGGACGCCGAAAAGCTGATTTGACCAGAATGAGTCATTTTTACTCACTTTTTTCAAAAATTTGAACTTCAGGATTTTACGAAGAAATATTGAGTCGTTTTGTCTCTTTTTTCCTGCGGTATAAAAATTATATCTTGTTAGTTTTCAGTAGTTTATCTATAATTAAAATAAAAAGGAGTCCCTATGAATCCTGAAAAACTAACTCATAAAACCCGGGAGGTCCTGGCGGCGGCGCAGTCGCTGATGCAGGAGCACTCGCACGCGGAGCTGGATCTGCCCCATCTGTTGCTGGCCATGCTGGAGCAGGCGGAGGGTCTGACCTCTCCGCTGTTGAGCCGCTGTGGGGTGGAGGTGGCCGCGCTGAAAAGGAAGGTGCAGGACGAGGTCGACCGTCTGCCGGTGGTGCAGGGCTCCACAGTGCAGCAGGGGCTCAGCCGGGCCCTGCAGGAAACGCTGATCCGGGCAGAGAAGCGGGCCAAGGCGATGGGAGACGAGTACGTGAGCACCGAGCATCTGCTGCTGGCCCTGCTGGAGGCAGAGGCTGGAAAAATTCCGCAGCTGCTGAAATCCGCCGGGCTGACGCTGAACCAACTTGAATCTGAGATCAAATCCTACCGTGGGAGGCAAACCGTGAGTGATCCGAATGCAGAAGACAAATACAACGTCCTGGAAAAATACGGACGGGACCTGACGCAGACTGCGCGGGACCAGAAGCTCGATCCGGTCATTGGCCGCGACACCGAAATCCGCCGGGTGATCCAGGTGCTTTCCCGGCGCACCAAAAACAATCCGGTGCTGATCGGCGAGCCCGGGGTGGGGAAAACCGCCATCGCCGAGGGGCTCGCCCTGCGCATTGTGGCCGGGGATGTGCCGGAAAGCCTGAAAAACAAACGGGTGATCTCTCTGGACATCGGATCCATGCTGGCCGGGGCGAAATACCGCGGGGAGTTCGAGGACCGTTTCAAAGCGTTCATCAAGGAGGTGATGGAGGCCGAGGGGGAGATTGTGCTGTTTATTGACGAGCTTCATACCCTGGTCGGTGCCGGAGGCGCGGAAGGCGCGGTGGATGCCTCCAATATGATCAAACCGCCGCTGGCCCGGGGGGAACTCCGCTGTATCGGGGCCACCACCCTCGACGAATACCGGAAATACATCGAGAAAGATCCCGCCCTGGAACGGCGCTTCCAGCAGGTGCTCGTCGATGAACCCACCGTGGAGGCCTCCATTGCGATTCTGCGCGGACTGCGCGAACGCTATGAGGTTCATCACGGCGTGCGCATTCAGGACAACGCACTGGTCGCAGCCGTCACCCTCTCCCACCGCTACATTAACGACCGTTTTCTGCCCGACAAAGCGATCGACCTGATGGACGAGGCCGCCTCCCGGACCCGCATGGAAATCGACAGCATGCCCACTGAAATCGATGAGGTGGAACGGCGGATCATGCAGTTGGAAATTGAGCGGGAGGGTCTGCGCAAGGAGAAAGACGAAAGCTCAAAACTTCGTTTGCAGGACCTGGAATCCGAACTGGCCGAACTGAAGGAAAAGAGCGCGGGGATGAAAGCGCACTGGCAACAGGAGAAAACCCTGATTGCGGATATTTCCAGCCTCAGCGAGGCGCTGGATCTGCTGCGCGCCCAGGAGGAGCAGGCCAAGCGGAAGAACAATCTGCAGGAGGCGGCGGAGATTCTCTACGGAAAAATTCCCTCCACCGAAAAACAGATTGCCGAGGCCAAAGCGAAACTTGCGGAGTTTCAGAAAGACAAAAGCATGCTCAAACAGGAGGTCGACGCAGAGGACATCGCGGAGATTGTCTCCATGTGGACCCACGTTCCGGTCAGCAAACTGCTGCAGGGCGAACGGGAAAAACTGCAGGGGATCGATGAAAAACTTCAGCAGCGGGTGGTGGGACAGACCCGGGCGGTGGCTGCCGTCTCGGCTGCAGTCCGCCGTTCGCGCTCCGGACTGCAGGACCCCAACCGTCCAATCGGCTCGTTTATTTTTCTGGGGCCCACCGGGGTCGGGAAAACTGAACTGGCCCGGGCGCTGGCGGAATTTTTGTTCGATGACGAACAGGCCATGATCCGCATCGACATGTCCGAGTACATGGAAAAACACGCGGTCAGCCGACTGATCGGGGCGCCTCCCGGGTATGTCGGATATGATCAGGGCGGCGCGCTGACCGAGGCCATTCGCCGAAAGCCCTACAGCGTGCTGCTGTTCGATGAAATCGAAAAAGCGCATCCGGATGTGTTCAACATTCTGCTGCAGGTGCTGGATGACGGACGGCTGACGGACGGTCAGGGACGCACCGTGGATTTCACCAACACGATTCTGATCATGACCTCCAACATTGGCGGGGCCCGCATTCACGAGGCGGTGCAGAAACTTTCCCCTGACGATGCCGCCGGATTCACCCGTCTCGAAAACGAGGTGTTTGAGGAGTTGCGCCATCACTTCCGGCCGGAATTTCTCAACCGGGTGGATGAAACCATTGTGTTCCACAGTCTGGGCATGGAACAGATTCAGAACATTGTGAATCTGCAGCTGGCCCGGGTGGGAAAACTGCTGGCCGAAAAACGCATCCAGCTCACCCTGACTGCGGACGCCAAGGATCTGCTTGCGCGCAGCGGCTATGATCCCGCCTATGGGGCCCGGCCGCTGAAACGCGCGGTGCAGCGTCTGGTGGTGGACCGTCTGGCAGAGGAAATTCTGGCCGGAAACGTGCACGAGGTTCAGGCACTGCTGGCGGATGTCGATCCGGAGATCCCGGAGCGGCTGCTCTTTATTCCACAGGAATCCGGCCGAAACTGACCGGAGGATCTCGAAAGGAGGGTTGCAACTGGAGGCAAATGGAATCGCACCGTGAATCCAGGGCAATAAAAAATCCCGACTCCGGTAAACGGGTCGGGATAAAATGGTACACCCGAGAGGAGTCGAACCTCCACGCCCTTGCGGGCACTAGAACCTGAATCTAGCGTGTCTGCCAGTTCCACCACGGGTGCATGTGTAAGCAGGAGTTGCGTTCATACGGAAAAAAAGAGGGGAGTCAATACTCCTCCGGTTAAAATTATTCAGACCGGATGGGCGTATTCCCGTCTTTTCAATCTGAATTTTAGGCGTATATTACATCTTTCATTTTCGTTACAACCTTTGAACAGGAAAAAGTTATGGATGAAATTATTGTAAAAATTCAGGAAATACTTGCCATTTATGGATTAAGAGTGCTGGCGGCGCTGGCCACCCTGCTGATCGGCCGCATCATTGTCGGTCTGATGCGGAGAGTGATCACCAAACTGATGACCAAAGCCAAAGTGGATCCCACCCTGGTTTCGTTCACGGGCTCGGTCTCTTATGTGGGTCTGATGGCCTTCGTGGTGGTTTCGGCACTGGGTCAACTGGGCATCGCCACTGCCTCATTTGTCGCCGTGCTGGGTGCCGCCGGTCTGGCGGTGGGTCTGGCCCTGCAGGGTTCTCTGGGCAATTTTGCCTCCGGGGTGCTGATGATTATCTTCAAACCCTTCAAATTGGGGGATTTTGTGGAGGCTGGTGGCGTAGCCGGGGTGGTTGAGGAAATCGGCATCTTCAACACCGAACTCAAAACCGGCGACAATAAAAAAATGATTGTGCCAAATGCCTCGATCACCGGTGGAAATATCATCAATTATTCCGCCCATGCCACCCGGCGGGTGGATCTCGTGGTGGGGGTGAGCTACGGGGATGATCTGGACAAGGTCAAACAGACCCTCAAAGCTATTCTGGATGGTGAAAGCCGGATTCTGCCCGAGCCCGAACCCACCATCGGGGTGTCGGAACTCGCGGACAGTTCGGTGAATCTGGTGGTGCGGCCCTGGGTGAACAGTGCGGATTACTGGCCGGTGCTTTTCGCCCTGCAGGAGGAAATCAAAAAACGCTTCGACAAAGAAGGGATATCCATCCCATTTCCGCAACAGGATGTGCATATGCATCAGGCTGGATAAGCTAAGACGCCTTTGCATTAAAACAGGGGATGTTCCATTGGGACATCCCTTTTTTGGGCGATGAATGGAATCCAGCTCTCAACTCCTATGAAAACAAGAACCGTGGCTGCCTCCACTGGTGAATTTCCAGATGACAGTCCTCAAAAGATTCTTTTGGTGGATGATCTTCCAGTGAATTTATCTCTGCTGGCCAAAACAGTCCCGCCTCTGGACAAAGGGATTATGACTGCATGATATCATCCTCCCCAAGAAAAACGGAGCCGATCTGGCCGTGGACCTCCGTAGAATCAAACCGGAACTCCGGGTATTGCCTTGCAGCGGGTAAACCGAGTCCCGGGTCGAGAAAACCAGTGCCGCGCTCAAGGACTTTGTTTTTAAAAACCTTTCACCATTCTGACACTCCTATAGAAAGTGCAGGAATGTTTACAGTTGCTCCCAGCAAACACTGAACCCTCAGCCCCGGGGTCTGCGCAGGTCAAAGGTGCAGGGGAATTCGGGGTCAATCGGTTCCTCCGGCAGCGAAACCGGGGCGGTTCCAGCCGGGGAGGGTTTGAAAATCCGCCCCATCGTCTTGAATTCCACCGGTTTTTCAATGATGTCCTGGGTATGCCCGTCCTGCCAGAATCGGCTGACCCGGCGGGACTCTGCTTCAAACGCATTCACGGGGAAGGTGTCGTAACTGCGGCCGCCCGGATGCGCGACGTGATAGGTGCAGCCCCCCAGACTGCGCCCGTTCCACAGATCCACAATATCAAACACCAGCGGGGTCTGCGGTTTGAGCGTGGGATGCATCGCCGACCAGGGGGCCCAGGCCTGATAACGGATTCCCTCCACATATTCGCCATGCACCCCGGTGGGGGTGAGCGGTACCCGCCGTCCGTTGCAGGTGACCACATGGCGCTCATCCGTGAGGCCACTGACTTTGATCTGCAGCCGCTCCGCCGACGAATCCACATACCGGGCCGTGCCGCTTCCGGTCGCCTCCTCCCCCAGCACATGCCAGGGTTCGATAGCAAAGCGGAGCTCCATCCGGATATGTCCAATCTGCTGGGTGCCGTAGCGCGGAAAGCGGAACTCCAGAAAAGGGTCAAACCAGTGGGGCTGAAAAGGAAATCCCGCCTCCTGCAGATCCCGGGTCACCTCTTTGAGATCCTCCTGCACATAGTGCGGAAGCAGGAAACGGTCATGCAGGGAGGTGCCCCAGTGGGTGAGCCGGTGATGATAAGGACGATCCCAGAAGCGGGCAATCAGCGCCCGCAACAGCAACTGTTGAAGCAGGCTCATCCGGGCGTGCGGCGGCATTTCAAAAGCCCGCAGTTCCAGAATCCCCAAGCGCCCGGAGGCACTGTCGGGGGAATAGAGCTTGTCGATGCAGAACTCCGCCCGGTGAGTGTTTCCGGTGAGATCGGTCAGCTGGTTCCGGAGAATGCGGTCCACCAGCCAGGGAGAAGGGTTGTCCTCTTTGGGCAGCTGACTGAAGGCAATCTCCATTTCGTGCAGACGGTCATCGCGGCCTTCATCCGCCCGCGGAGCCTGGGAGGAGGGACCGATAAACAGTCCGGAAAAAAGATAACTGAGGCCGGGATGATGCTGCCAGTAGGTGATGAGACTGCGCAACAGTCCGGGCCGGCGGAGAAAGGGACTGTCGGCCGGCGTTTTGCCTCCCAGCGTGATATGATTTCCGCCGCCGGTTCCGGTGTGACGTCCATCCAGCAGAAATTTTTCGGTGCCCAGCCGCGATTGACGGGCATCCTCATATAGACCCAGGGTTTTCTCCACCAACTCCGGCCACCATTCACTCGGATTCACATTCACTTCAATCACCCCCGGGTCGGGAGTGACCTTGATCACATCCAGCCTCGGGTCATAAGGCGGAGGATATCCTTCCAGAATAACCGGCATTTTCAGATGCGCCGCCGTGTCCTCAATCACCGTCATCAGATCCAGAAACGGCTCCACCCCGGACAGGGGGGGCAGGAAAACAAACAGCTGACCCTCCCGCGCCTCCACCGAGAGTGCGGTATGGCAGATTTCACGTACTTTAAGCGGTTTGAGGTCCGAAAACCGGGCTGCCTGCGCCGGACCCAGCGCCGCTTTGTCCTCCAGGGGGGATTCCTCGTTCACCGGAATTTTTTCGTCCTCCTCCACCCAGGGAATGGCGTCCAGCGGCAGACGCAGACCCAAAGGAGAATTCCCCGGAACCAGAAACAGGTGTCCGCGTTTCATCGGCCAGTGGGAACTCACCCAGCGGCCATGCACCGGATGCCATTGCAGCGGCAGCACCGATCCCACGGGTTTTCCGAGTCCCTGATCCAGCAATTTGGCCAGATGTCTGCGCTCCTGGGCATCGTGCAGACGCGGATCGGCAGGATCGAGGTTCACCGGCAAGGTGCCCTCTTTCCAGAGATAATAGGCAATGTCCTCATAGGCGGACTGCACATGTTCTGTAAAAACGCCCAGACGGCGGCTCAGCTCCAGCGTGAAGGTTTCCGCCTCCGCCGGCCCGAAGCCGTCTTTCTGACCCGGTTTGGAGAACCACTGGGGATCCCGCCAGAGAGGCACCCCGTCTTTCCGCCAGAAAATTCCGTAAGCCCAGCGGGGCAGCGCTTCGCCCGGATACCATTTGCCCTCGCCCAGATGTCGGATGCCCCCGGAAGCAAACCGGGCCTGCAGCCGTTCCAGCAACGCATAGGCCATGCGGCGCTTTTCCGCCGAATCCGCAGTGGTGTTCCACTCCTCCCCGTCCATGTTGTCAATAGAGACAAAGGTCGGCTCTCCCCCCATGGTCAGCCGCACATCCCCCGCCTCCAGTTTTTCATCCACCGCCTCGCCCACTGCCAGAATCTGTTCCCAGTCGGATTCAGTGTACGGTTTGGTCACCCGCGGATCTTCATGGATGCGGCTCACCGTATTCCGGAACGAAAAATCCACTTTGCAGGGTTCTGCCGCGCCTTCGATGGGAGCGGCCGATTGCGGATCCGGCGTGCAGGCCAGCGGAATATGTCCCTCTCCGGCAAACAGTCCGGAGGTGGGATCCAGCCCCACCCAGCCCGCGCCGGGCAGATACACCTCGGTCCAGGCATGCAGATCGGTGAAATCCGCTTCCGGACCACTGGGACCGTCCAGAGACTTCTGATCCGCAGTCAGCTGTACCAGATATCCGCTCACGAAGCGCGCGGCATAGCCCAGGCGCCGCAGGGCCTGCACCAGCAACCAGGCAGAATCCCGGCAGGAACCGGTTCCCTTGGTCAGCGTCTCCTCCGCAGACTGCACTCCGGGTTCCAGACGGATGGTGTAGCCCACTTTTTGATTCACCGCCTGATTCATGCGGACCAGCCAGTCAATCGTCCGCAAGCCCTCGGCGGGATCCGGAAGCGTTTTCAGAAATTCTTCAAAGCAGGGCCCCTCCTCCGCCAGCTCCAGATAGGGCAAGAGATCCCGGCGGGTGTTTTTGGGATACGCAAAGGGAACCGTTTCCGCAAAGGTCTCCAGAAAAAAATCAAAAGGATTCACCACCGTGAGGTCCGCAATCACCTCTACCGATACGTCAAAGGTCTTCACCCGTTTGGGAAACACCAGCCGGGCCAGATAATTTCCGAAAGGATCCTGCTGCCAGTTGATAAAATGTTCCGCCGGCTCAATCTTCAGCGAGTAGGCCAGCACCGGCGTCCGGCTGTGCGGAGCAGGGCGCAGACGCACAATATGCGGGGAGAGTTCAATCGACCGCTCATAACGGTAGGTCGTTTGATGCTTGATGCAGACGTGAATGGACATGAGTCCATTCTTCCGGTTGAACCGGGGAAAGTCGAACGAAAACAAACAATATTGGACGCGGGAGGCCGGATTTATACAAATTTGTTTAACACAAATTTTCCAGGGCAAAGCGTCGGCCCGCCGCTTCTGCAAGGCCGGCTGCCTGTTGCAGGGCCTGATCGAGGGGCAGATTTCGATGGTTGGCGGACAGCGCCGCGTCCAGACCGGCACGGGTCATTTCTTCAGGAGAAAGCTGACAGCTTCCGGCAATCACGGCGACCCGGGTGCGTCCCGCCGCTTCGTGGAGAATTCCGGAAAGCACCTTGCCATCCAGACTTTGTCCGTCCACCCTTCCCTCCCCGGTGATCACCCAGTCGGCCTCCCGGATTTTTGCTGAGAGTCCCGACAACCGGATCATTTCCTCCACCCCGCTGACCAGTTCTGCGCCAAGAAAAGCCACCGCACCCGCCGCGATCCCGCCCGCCGCACCGCCTCCCGGCAGGGAGGAGAGATCCCGCCCCAAATCCCGCCGGATGCAATCCGAAAGCCGCAGCAGTCCCGCCTCCAGAAGCTCAACCTGCTCCGGCGTTGCGCCTTTCTGGGGCGCGAACACCCGGGCAGCCCCCTTTTCACCGGTCAGAGGATTGGTCACATCACACATCACCCGCACCCGGAGGTCCGGAAGGGCCGAGGGCGGAATCACTTTCTCCAGCCGGACCAGCTCCCCGCCTCCGAAATCCAGTTCCGCGCCCTTCGCATCCAGAAAACGCCAGCCCAGCGCCTGGGCCATGCCGACCCCGCCATCCACAGTCACAGATCCGCCCACCGCCAGGGTCAGATCGCAGAATCCCCGCTCCATTGCATCCCGGATCCATTCCCCCACCCCGTAGGTTGTGGTATGCAGCGGATTTCTTTCCGCATCGCTGAGCAGGGTCAGACCCGCACAGCGGGCCATTTCGATCAGCACCTCCCCTGATCCGGGCCAGGTCAGGTATTCTCCGTCGATCTGTTGACCCCGCAGCGGCCCCTGAACAGTTTTCCGGATCCGCTGAGCCGGACGTTGCGCGGCGATCAGCTCCTGCGTCCCTTCCCCGCCGTCCGCCATCGGCACCCATTCGCAGGCCGCCTGCGGACACACCGACAAAATCCCTTTGGCCACCGACTCACAGGCCTCCAGCGCACTCAGCGAACCTTTCCAGGAATCCATACACAAAACGATTTTCATTACGGCTCCAGAATCTCCATGTTGACGCCAAGCATTTTTTCATCTGCAAAAAGAAAATCACCCCGGACCCGTTTTCCCTCCACCACATGCGGAAGCCAGAGCACATCGTCCGCCCACATACGGCGGTAGGGGATCCGGTCCAGATCGGTCCAGAGAGGCACCGCCTCCTCGGTTTCCACTGCGGATCCCTCCACGCCGTGAGCCACGAACACATGCGCCTCCAGCGCATAGCCGTCGGTGAACTGAAAACGGAGGACGCCTCTTTCCTCCAGATGAGAGGGCGTGACCCCCAACTCCTCCTGGGTTTCGCGGACTGCACAGGCCTCCGCACTTTCTCCGGGATCCATTTTTCCACCGGGTCCATTTACTTTTCCTTTTCCCAGTCCACGTTTCTTCTCGATAAGCAGAATTTGGCCGTTATAGAGGACAAAGCAGAGAGTCGCCCGGTCCTTCGGGCACCAGCTCTCCCAGCAAACGGCTTCAAATTCCGGATGTGCCTGAGTAATTTTCATGTGCAGGAATCTGGGGTCTTCATTCACACTTACAAGCAAAACTCATGACAATCTCTGAAACCATGTCAAAAAAATACAGCCGCCGCACCAAGATCATCGCGACCCTGGGGCCTGCAACCGAATCCCCCGAGATGATCAAAAAGATGATCGAGGCCGGAGTGAATATCTTCCGCATCAACATGTCCCACGCCGTGCATGAGCAGGTGCGCGAGAGCGTGAAAATTATCCGGGAAATCAGTCATCAGCAGGTGACCCGGGTGGGAATTCTCATGGATTCCCGGGGACCGGAAATCCGCACCGGGGATATTCCCAAAGATCTGATCCTGGAGGCGGGACAAACCATCGGCCTGACCGTGCGCGGAGAAAAATCTGCGGAGGAGGTCAGTGTGGATGTGAATTATGACCATCTGGTCGAGGATATCCGGGTGGGGGATGTGGTGCTGATCGACAACGGAACGATTGAACTGAAAGTCGACCAGAAAAAACACAATCAGCTGGTCTGTAAAGTTTTAACACCCGGCACCCTTAAAAGCCGCCGGCATGTGAATCTTCCCGGTGTGCGGGTGAATCTCCCCTCCCTCACCCAGCAGGACAAAGAGGACATCAAACTGGGGATCGAACTGGGCATCGACTGGTTCGCCATGTCCTTTGTGCGGGAACCGGAGGATGTGCGTCAGCTCAAAGCCATTCTGGATTATCACAACGCCCCCCAGAAAGTGGTGGCCAAACTGGAGGATCAGGAGGGAATCCGGAATCTGGATGAAATTATCGAAGCGGCCGACGGCATCATGGTGGCCCGCGGGGATCTGGGCATTGAATGGCCCTATGAAGAGCTGCCCATCATTCAGCGGCGGATGATCAAACAGTGTGCCCAGCAAGGAAAACCGGTAATTGTCGCCACCCATATGCTCGAGTCCATGATCTCCAGCCCCTCCCCCACCCGGGCGGAAATCACCGACACCGCCAACGCGGTCTACGAACAGGCCGACGCCATCATGCTGAGCGGTGAAACCAGTGTTGGAAAATATCCTATCAAATGCGTGGAGATGATGGACCGGATTGCCCGCCGGATTGAACGGAGCGGAGGTGCCGGCTTTTATGACAATGTGGTGATGAAGAGCAAATTCGCCAAATTGGTCAAATCCGCCGCGGTACTGGCCGAGGAATGTGAGGCCGATGCGCTGATCGTCTTCACCACCAGCGGGGTGATTGCCCGCAACGCGGCCCGGCTTCGTCTGGTCTCCACGCCCATCTACGCCTTCTCCAATGAAAACAGTCTGCTGAATCAGCTTCCGCTGTACTGGGGAATCCAGCCCTCCTTTCTGGAAACCAGCGATGACCCCGAGGACAACGTGAGCCGGGCGGTGAAAAAACTGGTCGACCGCGGACTGCTGCAGATCGGCAACACCGTGGTGGCGGTCACCGAAGTGAAGATCAATGACCGGCTGGTCGACACCATCCTCATGTCCACCGTAGAAAGCTGAAGCTATCCGCTTCGCGCATGGAGCGGGGGCATGCTGCCCCCGTATCACCGCCGCAGGACCAGTCTCCGCTCTTCGAGCTACGCCCTGACACGTGCGGCACCTCCAACTGGACGCGGGGCGTCCCCGCCCCGGTTCTTCCGGACCGGGGGCATGCTGCCCCCGTATTCCGCCCCACCCTCCGGCTAATACATTCCATACAAAAATGCATATTTACATTTTCGAACAAACGTTATTAAATAAAGCCTCAACCCAAACAGGAGAGAGAGTATGACAAGTTTTCAATTGATTACACAACAGAGTCTGATCATCTATCTGGTCGTTCTGGTGGCGGTTCTGGTGGCGGTTCTGGTGGCGGTTCTGGTCGGCATGGGCAAAGCCTTTTCCAAAGCCGGAAAGCCCGGCTGGGCCTGTATTGTTCCGATCTACAACCTGATCGTGATTCTGCAAATTGCCAAGAAGCCCCTGTGGTGGATTGTGCTGTTTCTGATTCCCATCGCCAACCTGATTGCCGTGATTCTGGTCTCAATCGAAGTGGCGAAAAACTTCGGGAAAGGGGCCGGATTCGGACTGGGACTTGCGTTCCTGAGCTTTATCTTCTGGCCCATCCTCGGTTTCGGGGATGCCGTCTATCAGGGCGGAACCCCGGAAGCCGTCTGAGCCGCAAAGCCTGGATGTTTCAAGCCGTTCCGGTTCTCCGGAGCGGCTTTTTTGTGGTGGGTAAACAACCACTGACTCCGCAGAGAGCGCGGACCCATGCAGTTAGAAATTTCGAAGGGGATGGTTCAAAGTAGACTCCAAAAGAAATACCCATAAATGTCCTGTATGCGTCCCCTGGCCGTCGCGAGCGACAGCTCGGGCAGGCGTGCCGTCCGAGCTGTCCGCGGTTGTAAAAAACCAATTCAGGGCTTTCCTGCCGTAGGCAGGATGCGCCCGGGCCGGAGAGCATCTGTTTCCCGCGATTGACTTTTCAGCGCTATCGGTTATCAATAGATCATGACTCTTCTGCTTCTTCCCTTTCTGGTTATTCTCGGCGTGTTGCTCCTCTGTGTGGTCGGCATGTCTATCGGCGTTCTGAACGGCAGAAAACCCATTCAGCATTGCGGCAGCTCCTCCCTAAAATACAAGGGACAGTCCATCGACTGTCCTCTCTGCTCAAACAAGGAATGCCCGAACCAGAAAAAAGGCGTCTGCAGCAAGTAGGGAGGGTCATTGGTCAATCGTCAATGGTCATTGAGGTTCCCGTTCCATCGGTCAAGGACCTTATGACCAATGACTATTGACGCGGCGCAGCCGCCAGTGACGGCGGCTCCGCCGCCTATCCCAAATACTGCTGGAACAGCCAGGTGGAGAGGTAGCGCTCGCCGGTGTCGCAACCGATGCAGACAATTTTCTTGCCCGCGTTTTCCGGACGTTTGGCGTATTCCACGGCGGCATACACGTTTCCTCCGGCGGAGATTCCGATAAGGATTCCTTCCTCCCGCGCACAGCGGCGGGCCATTTCTCCGGCCTGATCCTCATTGATCTGCAGTACTTCATCCACCACGTCCGCATGGTAATTGTTGGGAATGAATCCCGCTCCGATTCCCTGAATTTTGTGGGGGCCCGGATTTCCGCCGCTGAGGACCGGAGAGCCGATCGGCTCCACCGCCACCGCTTTGAATCCGGGATTTTTTTCTTTGAGGAACTTGCCCGCTCCGCTGATGGTGCCTCCGGTTCCAACGCCGGCCACCAGGGCATCCACGTTTCCGTCGGTGTCCGCCCAGATTTCCGGTCCGGTGGTCTGATAATGAATCGTCGGATTCGCCTCATTGTTGAATTGCTGCGGCATAAAGGAGCCCGGGGTGGCCTCATGCAGTTCTTTGGCTTTGGCAATCGCTCCCGGCATTCCTTTGGCCGCTTCGGTGAGCACCAGCTCCGCGCCCAGAATCTTCAGGAGGTGACGCCGCTCCAGACTCATGCTTTCCGGCATACACAGGATGCAGCGGTACCCTTTGGCCGCCGCCACGAACGCGAGCGCAATCCCGGTGTTCCCGGAAGTCGGCTCAATAATCGTGCCGCCGGGTTTCAGCTCGCCGGATTTCTCCGCCGCCTCAATCATCGCTTTGCCGATACGGTCTTTCACGCTGTAAAGCGGATTGCGGGATTCGAGTTTCACATACACTTCGGCCACACACCCTTCGGTGACGCGGTTCAGCTTGACCAGAGGAGTTTTTCCTACGGTATCCACAATATTTTGATAAACAGCCATGTTGATGTTCTCCGGGTTGCGATGCTCCGTCAACCGGAACATCTATATTAAACGATATGTCGATAGATTTAGTAGAGATTAAAATAATCAAAGTTGCGGAACCTGCAAGCAAGCTTTCGTAAAAAATCCTGTTTTTTTGAGAGGATGGGCCGAAATCAGGCGGGGTTTCCTGCTTGCGAAGAACTCTTCGGAGGCATAAGGCAATTTTCCATGCAGACTCAGGCTCAGTTTTACAGGTTACCCGGCGCATTCGAATGCCGTGCCGGGGGTATCATTCCCGAAGTTCAGCTCGCGTACGAGACCTACGGCACCCTGAACGCTTCCCGCGACAATGCGGTACTGGTTTTTCATGCGCTCAGCGGAAGCCAGCACGCCGCCGGAAATTGTCCGGAAGTTCCAGAGTCCCCCTTTTGGTCGGATGAATGTGTACCGGGATGGTGGGATTTGTTTGTCGGGCCGGGTCGGGCCATCAACACCGATAAATTTTTTGTGATCTGTGCAAATTATCTCGGAGGATGCTACGGAAGCACCGGGCCCGCTTCCCTGCATCCGGAGGATGGAAAACCTTACGGCAGCCGTTTTCCCTTCCTCAAAGCCGAGGACGTGGTCCGCTCCCAGGCACAGCTGCTTGATCATCTGGGGATCGAAAAACTGCATGCCGTCACCGGTCCCTCCGTGGGCGGGTTGCTCTGTCTGACCTTTGCCACCCTGTTTCCGGAGCGCGTGGATATTGTGCTTCCTCTCGGAACCGGCCCCCGGCTCACCAGTCTGCAGCGCCTGCACAACTTTGAACAGATCACCGCCATCGAGAGCGATCAGAATTTCAACGGCGGGGACTATTATGAGGGTCCGCGTCCGGACAGCGGACTGATGCTCGCCCGCATGATCGCGCACAAAACCTACGTCTCTCTGGAAACCATGGAGTCCCGCGCCCGCGGCGAGCTGATTCAGCCCGACGACGGCTACGCGTTCTACAAACTCGG
>JBMTJR010000019.1:0-15379 GCA_049438565.1 Kiritimatiellia bacterium | reverse complement strand
TGGCCATGGATGAACTGCACCTCAGCGCGCGGGCCTATGACCGGATTCTTAAAGTGTCGAGAACCCTCGCGGATCTGGAAGGCTCAGAAGATATTCAACCGAATCACCTCGCCGAAGCGATTCAGTATAGAAGTCTGGACCGGCAGGGGTGGACATGACGCGCCGACGGCGCGGGGAGAAAGGATAAAGGAGATAGGAGATGGGAGTTGGAAGATGGTGAAAACAGACTAGACTGTAGTTCTTGAGGATCTTACAATGAACAACCCGCTTCGAATTTTATCCGAACTTGACAACCACTTGCACCAAGAGGTTGAGTTGAACGTGTATGGCCGTGCAGCCATCGCGCTTGGCTTTGATCCCGGGCCTCCTTTTTCCGCCACTTTGGATGTGGATCTGATCATTCCTGAAGTCCAGTTGGAAGCAATGGACGCGAATGAGGATTTCTGGCTGGCGGTGGAGAATGTGAATGTGGTGCTTGCGGCTGAGAATTTGTATTTGACGCACGTATTTGTCGACCGGCAACTGATCCTGCGCCAGAATTGGCTTACACACCGGGTTCCTCTGGAATTGAGTGGTCTGCGTCACATCCGGGCCTACCGACCTTGCGTTGCGGATCTTCTTCTCACGAAAACCATGCGGGTGGATCCTCAAGACCGGAGCGACATTCGATTGCTGGCTTCGCGGGAGCCCTTACCACGATCCGAGTGGGAAAAGGTGTTTCAGGATGCACGTGTACCGGATATTCCGGAAATCATGGAGGCGTTTCAGATGAACCGAAACTGGTTCTTCGAGGAGGTGGCAGGATGAGAACGCTTGCGGAAACACTGGGAGAAACCTCGCATCTCTCCCCCCTCGCGAGGAAACTGAGGCGGTTGGGGCTGCCGGATGTGCAAAGCTGGATGCAACTGGCGGTGCAGCGGGGGTGCACACATTATCAAACCGATGCCGGGCCGGTTCTGGATCCTGGAGAGGGAGAGGTGTCTAATATGGAATTGGCGGTGGCGTTGTTGCTGGGGGAAATTCCTTATGATCCCTTTGCCGTCCGTATTGCGGCGCAACTTTTGTCATCCGTTCAGGATCTGGATCTTTTGGCAGACTTAGCCAAGCGCGAAAGAGTATCGGCCCGGATTCATTATATCGCACAAAAAGGAAAAGAAGTGGAACCAGAGAATCCAGACTGGGATTTTATATGTCAAAAATTCCCGGGGAAACCCTATCCACCAGGACTCATGCCGCATGCAGACCGCTTCACCACGGAAGCGCCTCGAAAACGGATGGATTTTGAAAGAAAAAGAAAATGGATACGGCTTTGAGAAATTACAATACCCTATGCCGCGACCCCATCCCGTACATGAAGCGTGAAAATATCAAAAATCGCGGGCTGACACTTTATACGGGCTGACACTTTATACGCGTTCTTCTATCTCGGTAAGCTCATCGAATTCGATGAAACCGCGCGGCTGTTCAGCAATCCCGACAACAAACAGACTGAAGACAACATTATCGGCCGATCCGGCTGAGGCCGGCTTCCGGGAATCGAAGTTTGTCACACCTGTAAAAGTAAATGGACCGGGGGTTTTCCAACTCCCACAACCCCTCACGAAGCCAAAATCCGGTTCACTTTGTAATCTCGTTTGAAAAATGACAGGATTATGGGATGTACGCGATGCTAAATGTCGCAGAGTGCACAGGGGTTCATTCAGAGCAAAAAGCTTTAGGTCAATGGATTACGTGATTTTAAAATGTTAAAATGAACGGCCTGACCCTTTTACCCAGTATTGCCCGCCGCCCCTGCGGATAAATGAGAAATTGAGCGTATCAAAGCTGTTGCGGATTTGATGGGCCGTGGTTTTGTGGGCCGCACCCATGCTCACCAACCGGAAACGCGAGGGGGTCTGCCGGGGAAATGGCCGCCAATGATTGATCAATATGTCCATGCTGAAGATTAAATTGTCCATTGTGCAATGAATAACAATCTTATATAAATGATAAATTGTCTATAACCCTCAAGGAGACTCCATGCAGAAAGCTTTAGTTGTCCACGGCGGCTGGGACGGCCATGAACCTCAGAAATGTGCAGAAATTTTTGCCGCCGAACTGCGGCGGCACGGTGTGGATGTCACCGTGTCCGACAGTCTGGATGCTTTGAATGATGCGGAGACGGTCAAAAGCTATGACCTCATCACTCCCATTTGGACCATGGGACAGATCGGCAAAGAACAGTCGCAGAATCTGCTGGATGCGGTCAAAGCCGGCAGCGGTCTGGGCGGATTTCACGGCGGCATGGGCGATGCGTTCCGCGGCAATATTGAGTATGAGTGGGCGGTGGGCGGCATCTTTGTCGGTCATCCTCATATCGGGGATTACACGGTGCGGCTGACCGCGAATCCGCACGAAATCACCGCCGGGCTGCCTCTGGAGTTTCCCTACAATTCCGAACAGTATTACATGCTGGTCGATCCCGGAAACCACGTGCTGGCCGACACGCTGTACGATCACGACGGCCGCCGGGCGGTCATGCCTGTGGTCTGGACCCGTTCGCTGGGCAAAGGCCGGGTGTTTTTCTCCGCGCTGGGACACCAGGCCCAAGAATTCAGTGATTTTCCGCAGGTGAAAGACATGACCGTCAAAGGATTGCTGTGGGCCATGCGGAAATAGAGGGGAGAAGTGAGAGGGTAGAGGTCAGGTCGTTCTCCCTGTCGTATCCACCCACTGACTGAGACCTGTTGACTTCATAAGAAAATCCCACCCCTTTCCTTTTAACATCTGACCTTTAAAAACATGAAAATCGGCATCATTGGTTGCGGAAATATCAGCAACGCCTACTTCAAAGGCGGCGAAAAAGCGTCAAACCTGACGGTCAAAGCCTGTGCGGATCTCCATCCGGAAGCGGCCAAAGCCCAGGCCGACACCTACGGCTGTCTGGCCCTGTCGGTGGCGGAGCTGCTGGCCGATCCGGACATAGAGCTGGTGGTGAATCTTACCACCCCCAAAGCCCACCTCCCGGTGGCGACGCAATGTCTGGAAGCCGGCAAACATGTTTATTGTGAAAAGCCGCTGGGCATCGACTTTGCCGAGGGAAAAGCAGTGATTGCGCTGGCCCGTGAAAAAGGGCTGCGGGTGGGCTGCGCCCCCGATACCTTTCTCTTCGGTCATGCGCAGACCTCCCGCAAAATCGTGGACGACGGCTGGATCGGAAAACCCGTTGCCGGGGTGGCGGTGATGATGGGGCACGGGCATGAATCCTGGCATCCCAGTCCCGGATTTTATTACGAACTGGGTGGCGGCCCCATGATGGACATGGGGCCCTACTACATCCACGCCCTGATCAATCTGCTGGGACCGGTCAAGTCGGTCTGCGGCAAAACTGCCCGTGCCTTTACTCAGCGCCGCGCCACCAGCGAGGGCGCCTTCGGCAAAATCCTGCCGGTGGAGACCGACACCCATCTCACGGGGGTCCTCGAATTTGTCAACGGCTGCCTGATCACCATGATCATGAGTTTTGACACCTGGAAACCCGAATGCCCGCCCATCCAGCTCTTCGGCACGGAAGGGACGCTGCAAGTCGGTGACCCCAACAATTATCCTCATCCGCCCAAACTTTACCGTCCCGGTGATGAGGGCTTCCAAAGTGTCAGCACCACCCATCCCGCCAATGCCCGTATGATCGGCGTGGTGGACATGGTGAAAGCGATTCAGGAGGGACGCCCGCACCGGGTGAGTGGCGATTTGGCCCTGCACACCCTGGAGGTCATGCTGGGCTTCGAAGCCTCCTCAAAGAGCGGACAACACATTGTTATGCAAACCACCTGCGAACGTCCTGCCGCCCTGCCGATGGGTCTGCCGGAATGGGAAGTGGACTGAAGCGCTGTTAAAGGGAACAGGAAGCATTCTGGTAGTGGCCTGACAGGAGGATGTCCGGGCTTCTTAATTCCCGTGCAGGGCCATAAGGCGGAGTTTTTGCCGGTAGGTTCGCTGTCCCTGGTGCATGAAAGGCTGGCGGGGCAGGGTAATGAGGCTTCCCTTCGGAGCTTCGGAGCAGGGCCGGCCCCCGAGTTTCATCCCTGAGACGCTCCAGGCCTGAAAGCCCTGCTCCGGGCTTTCAGAAAACACGTCCTCCCCCTCCTGGAGGGAGGAGGATTCAAGCCGGAGCTGCACCTCGGTTTCCCCGTCGACACAGCGCAGAATCTGACCAATGTATTCCCGTTGACAGGAGGACTGGTTTCCCGGCGGGGTTGACCAGTCGCCCAGAGGTTTTCCCATGTAAAACCCCTCTGAAAATCCGCGGTGATAAACCTTTTCCAGTTTTTCCATGCCCCGGGTTTTCAGGTGTTCAAATTCAGAGAGGAAATTTTCCTCTCCGCGGTTTGACTGATAAAAGTCCAGGGCTTCCCGGTAGACGGAGACGACGGTAAGCACGTAATCCGGACTGCGGTTGCGGCCTTCAATTTTGAGGGAGGAGACACCGGCGTCCAGGAGCTGCTCCAGAAAGGGAAGGGTGCAAAGATCTTTGGGGCTGAGCAAATGACTTCCGGAGATGCTGAATCCTTCTCCGCCACGGGGGGACTGGATCCGGTATTCCTGTCGGCAGGGCTGGGCGCATTCCCCCCGGCTGGCGGAGCGTCCGCTGTCAAAACCGGAGAGAAAACAGCGTCCGCTCACCGCCACACACATGGCCCCGTGGGCGAAGACCTCCAAAGAAAGTTCCGAGGCCCGGCTGCCCAGAGCGATTTGCATTTGACGGATGTCCTCCAGACTGCATTCCCGGGCCAGCACCACTCTGCGGATGCCCATCTCCATGAACAGGCGGAGGGTTTCCGAGTTGCTCACCGACATCTGGGTGGAGATATGCACCGGCAGTTCATGCCGGGCCGCAGCGCGGATCACGGCAAAATCGGCGGCGATCACCGCATCGACCCCAGCACTTTTGGCTGCGGAAACCACGGTTTCCAGTTCGGACAGCTCCGATTCATAGACCAGGGTGTTCAGGGTGAGGTAGGCTTTGGCGCCGGACTGCTGACAAAGATTGCAGACCTCCGGGAGTTCCTCCACGGAAAAGTTTTTTGCTCTGGCCCGCATATTCAGCTTCCCGGCTCCGAAAAACACGGCATCTGCACCCGCCTGCAGGGCGGCCCGGAGTTGCGGCCAGCCTCCGGCGGGCGCCAGAAGCTCTGGGGTGGTAGAATTCATGGACTTAGCCTATAGAAGGTATCGTCAAAGTTTCCAGCCGCATCGGCTTGAATTTTGACACGGATTTTGCGAGTTTTCAAAACTCACCATTTGGAGCCCCCACGCTTATGAAAAAATATTTCCTGATTCTCGCATTTCTCACCGGTTTTGCTCTCCATGCCCAGCAACTCAAAATCTATGAGGGGGATTATGAATTATCCGGTACGGGGGAATACAACCAATCACAAACTGGGGGAAATTTCCGGTTGGGTGTTTATGTGAATGATTATCTGCAGGTGGGGATTGATGCAGGAATGTCGGATTCCGAAATATTCAATCGTTTATCTCTGGGGGCTTATGTGCAGTATTTATTTGAGACACAGACCTACCTGCTTCCGTATATCGGAACCGGTCTGGGAATGAGTTCGCTGGATGTTGATGGAGGCCAGAGTGAATCGGGGGTCGATTTTAAACTCTTAACCGGTCTCAAATATTTCCTGGCAGACAATGTGAGCTTGAATACTGAAATCTATTTTGTGTTCGGAACGGCAGAGACTTTTATTGATGAGAATAAGTTATCCGACTCTGACTATGGATTGACCCTGGGTATTTCCTACAGCTGGTAGGCGCCCGGGGAATCAGTTATGTGCGGCCGGTTTACCCTGACCCGGAAGGCGAAAGAACTCGAAGAGGACTTTTCAGGATTTCCGGTGGATCCCCGCATGGAGCCCCGCTACAACATCTCGCCGACCCAGCCGGTATCCGCCTGGGTGGCAGATCCGGGGCTGCGATTGGAGATTTTGAACTGGGGGCTGATCCCTCCCTGGGCCAAGGATCCTTCTTTTGGCGCAAAATGTATCAATGCCCGGGCGGAAACGCTGTCGGAAAAACCCAGCTTTAAAACGTCCTTTCTGCGCAAACGCTGTCTGATTCCTGCGGATGGATGGTACGAGTGGGTCCGGAAAAGCGGGGGACGCAAATTGCCGGTGCGCTTCCGGAGACGGGATGAGCGCGGTTTCGGATTTGCGGGTCTGTGGGAGGAGTGGCACGACGGGGAGGGAGGCATGATTCTGAGTTGCGCGGTGATCACGGTCCGGGCGAATCTGCTGGCCAGAAAAGTTCATCCCCGCATGCCGGCGCTGTTGAGGGAGGAGGACTGGCAGGGCTGGCTGGATCCCCGCTGTTCCCGAAAAGAGCTGGAGCGGATGCTGGAACCTGTCGCCGGGGATGACTTTCTGTTCTATCCGGTCTCCCCGGCGGTGAACCGGGCGGGATTTGAATCTCCGGATCTGACTGCGCCCTGGCAGGAGGCACCCGCGCCGACGCAGGGAGAGTTATTTTGACATTGCGGGCGGGCGCGCAAGACCCTAGATGAGCGGCCATGAATGAAACCAGGGAACAACGGCTGCAGGCACTGTTTGCCCGCACCCATGCAGGGATCAAACCCGGATTGGAACTGACCCAGGAACTGCTCTGCAAACTCGGCGATCCCCAGCGGCAGTTTTTATCGGTGCACGTGGCGGGGACCAACGGGAAAGGCAGCACCTGTGCCTTGCTGGAATCCGGGCTGATGCAGTGCGGTCTGAAAACCGGACTTTTCACCTCGCCGCATTTGATCCGGGTCAACGAACGGATCCGCATCAACGGACTGCCGGTGACAGACGAAGCCTTTGATCAGGCCCTGAACCAAATCCAGTCCGTCGAGGGATCGCTCTCCCGTCCGCCCACATTTTTTGAAACCCTCACGGTGATGGCTTTTCTGATTTTTGCCCGGGAAGGGGTCCAGGTAGCGGTGGTGGAGACCGGGATGGGTGGACGACTGGACAGCACGAATGTGGTGGAACCTTTGCTTTCGGCGATCACCCGGGTGGATTTTGATCATATGGCTTATTTGGGAAATACGCTGGAGCTGATTGCCGGAGAGAAGGCGGGGATTATCAAGCCCGGCCGTCCGGTGGTGATCGGAGCCCAGGCGGGGGCGGCGCGGCGGGTATTGATTCAGCGGGCGGAAACGCAGAACAGCGCGTGGAAATGTGCGGAGGAATGGGTGACGCTCTCCGGACACCGTCAAAGCCTGGAGGGACAGCGGTTGAGTCTGAGCAGCGGCCGTATGGAGTATGGAAGGCTGCGCTATCCGCTGCTGGGAAGTTATCAGCTGGAGAATCTGGCTACGGCGGTGACGGCATTGGAATGGGTGGAGGAACTGTTGGGACTGGCACCGGATGCCGGTCGGATGCAGCGGGCGGTGCAGCAGGTGAACTGGTCAGGAAGAGGTCAGGTGTTGAGCTGCGATCCTCCGCTGATCCTGGATGTGGCCCACAATGAGGGGGGGGCACGGGCACTGAGAAATTTATTACGGGAATTGTTCGGCAAAAAAGCGAAAGGGGTGCTGTTCTGGGCGGGCCTTGCGGACAAGTCTCCCGAAAAATTCATTCAGGTGATGCGTCCGGTACTTTCCGGGTGCATTTGCATGCCGCTTCATTCCGCGCGGGCGATGGCGGCGGAGGATCTGCAGAAACTCTGCGGGGCGGCGGGACTGCCCGGACGGGTGATGGATCTCCAGTCGGCAAGGGAACAGATACGAAATCTGATCGGCGAGGCTGACTTTGGCTGTGTGGCCGGATCAGTGTATCTGGGAGGGGAGTGGCTGGCAGGCGGCGAAGTGGATGACGGGGAAGGGAGTCGTACATCTTAATGGGTGAAGTCGTCTCAGTATAATCGGAATCGTATTTCCATGCTGTCGCGGTGCGAGAACATGGGCAGGCCTGATCGTCCTCCCTCAAGAGCATCTCTCTTTTAAGCCTGAATGTCCTTCAGCCAGCGCTCGAAACGCGGCAGACTCATCTTTTCCGCCGGTCGGCACTCGGGCGCAAACAGGGTCAGCCGGTATTCCTCCAGTTTAAGGAAGGCCTCCCGGATTTGCGAAGGTTCCAGATGGGCGGCGTGCTGCGAGAAAAGGGTGAGCAGAGGATCGAGCTGCTGCTGTTTCTGCCGGTCCTTCTCCGGATTCTGTTTGGCCCGCTGAATCCGGAGCTGAATGCCTTTTAAGTAGACGGGATAGCGGCTCAGCATGCGCACATCCATGCACCATCCGGGTGACCAGAGCATGGTGGACTGCAGGGTCAAATCTGTCTGCAGCGCACCGGTGGGCAGACCCTCCATGGCCTCGGCCGTGCGGGTCTTTTCCGCGAAAACCGTTTCCAGTTTTTTACTGAAATCCCCGGCAATCTCGAACAGGTCCCCGCGCAGCTTCTCGCAGCGTTGGAGAAATTCGTTCCCGTCCCGGGGAACGGCGCTCTGCAAATCCAGTCCTTCGATCAGCACCGCATTCACAAGATCGTCCATGGCATTCTCTCCTTTGGGCTGCATGAGGGACAGCTCCAGTTGCAGAGAAGTGGAGAGGGGAAACTGCTTTTGCAGAAAGCGGATGCGATCCGGATTCCTGAGTTTGTAAAGACGCAGCAGCGCGGAGATCCAGGCCTGCCGGGCCGGCTCTGGACGGGAAAACAGCTGCACCTCACAGGCATCTCCGCGGTCCACCAGGGCCGGCCAGTAGGTCTGTCCCTGCAGCAGATGGGTCTCCGGAAGGGGAATCTCCGGCCAGTCGGTTACCCGCTGATTCAGCCAGGCCTCTTTTCCGGAAACCGGACGGGTACCGGAGGCGCGGGGGAGTTGTTGCTGACCCGGAAACCGGTCCCCGCGGAAAATCACTTCGCCGCGGTGATTCAATACCTGCAGTTTGGTGCGGAGCTGAGGCGGAAGCTTCTCCGGATGCAAATCCGGTGCGGCCAATATGCACTGGAGCCGGGCCGCCAGAAAAGCGGCCAGGGCCTCGTGCAGTGAATGGGTGTAGATGAATCCGTTCTGCGCAAACCAGCGGACTGCCTCCTCCACGCAGTTTTTGATGGGGTTGCAGCGCACCCGCAGCGGTTTGTCCAGGCTCCGGATCAAGGCCTCCACCTTTTCCGGGAGCCAGGCCGGAATGGTCCATTCCAGCAGTTCATTTGGAAGCGCAGCCAGATCCTGTTCCCGCACGAGGAGATGGAGGCCGTCCTCCGCGTCTTCTCCGGGACGGTACTGATATTCCAGGGAGATGCGGCAGCCCTGAACCTCGATCCAGTCCGGGTAGGCTTTGGTGTCCAGATCCTCTCCGTCCAGCAGCTCCGCCACTTCCGGCACCCAGCGCTGTTCCCGGGCCCAGTCTTGAAAATCCTTGAGGGTGTACACCTGCTCCGGGATCCGCCGATTCAAGGTCTCGAAGAACCGGTCGGTTCCCACAAAAATGCCCGGACGCCGTAATTTCCGCTCCCAGGTTTCCAGAGAGGCCCGTAAACGGAGATATTTTTTCCAGGAGGGGTGGGAAAATTCCAGGTTGCCCGGAAGCAGGGCGTCCCGGATAAAAATTTCCCGGGAGCGGACCGGATCAATGCGTCCGTAATGAACCCGCTTTCCTGCGCGCAGGGTCAGTTGCCCCAGGCTGACCCGTTCCTCCGCCTCCACAAATCCCCGTTTTTCATTCCAGACCGGACGTTCATATTGGAACCGGCAAAGATGCGGAGCCACCTCTTCGATCCATAGCGGATTCAGGGTCGCACATTCACGGGTAAACAGTCTGGAGGTTTCCAACAGGGTGAACGTCATCACCCAGCCGGGCGGTTTTTTGGCCAGGGCACTGCCCGGGAAAATACGGAACAGCTGTCCGCCCGGACTCCGGAATTCCTGTTTCTCCTCCCGTTCCCCCACGGAGCGGGGAATCCCGGCCAGGATGGAGCGGTGAAGTGCATCCGGGTCCAGCAGTTCCAGCTCCCCAATGGATTTCGGTACCTCCCAACGGTGGCGTCCGCAGTTTTCCCGTAGATCGTCCACCAGATTCAGCCATTCCTCCACCCGGCGGGGATGGAGAAAATGCTCCCGACAGAACCGCGTGCGTCTGCTCCGGCTGGCCGAGGCGGCGCAGACCGCATTCCACATCTGGAGAATTCCCAGAAAATCAGAGGCGGGATCTTTCCATTTCGAATGGGCAAGATCTGCGGCCTCCGATTTTTCTGCCGGACGTTCCCGGGGATCCTGAATCGATAAAAATGCAGAACAGACCAGCACCGCCGGCAGCACCTTTTCCCGCTGACCCTCCTCCAGCATTCGGGCCAAGCGGGGTTCCAAATGAAAGCTGGCCAGACGGCGTCCGCGCGGGGTCAGGCCCCGTTTCCCGGTCATGGCACCAATGTCAAACAGTGTCCGGTATCCCTCCGAGACGGCGGGTCCCTTCGGCGGATCAATAAAAGGAAATTCCTGGATGGGCGGCAGTCCCAGCACCGCCATGCGCAGAATCACCTCCGCCAGAGAGCTGCGGCGGATTTCCGGATCCTGATACTCCCCTGCGCGCTCCAGATCCTCCGGCGAATACAGCCGCAGACAGACCCCCGGGCCGGTGCGTCCACAGCGTCCGCGCCGCTGCCGCGCGGAGGCCCGGGAGATTTGTTCGGTCACCAGACGCTGAATGCGGCTTTGGGGATGAAAGCGCTGCATGCGGACCTGGCCGGTATCGATCACCGCCCGGATTCCCGGGATGGTGAGCGAAGTTTCCGCGACGTTGGTGGCGAGAATGATCCGCCGTTTTCCCGAGGCCGCAAAGACCCGTTGCTGATCCTGTGCGCCCAGTCTTGCAAACAGAGGAAGAATGTGGGCCCGGTCGCGGTAGCGTCCACTCAGTTTTTTGTCGCAGTCCCGGATTTCCCGCTCGCCGGGCAGAAAGACCAGCGTGTCCAACTCCCCGTGCCGGGCCTCCAGATGTTCCAGTGCCTCCAGGACCTGATCCTGAACCGAAAGGTCCCGGTCCGGGGCCAGGGGCAGCCACTCATCCTGAATGGGGAACAGTCTTCCCTCCACCTGCAGAATGGGAGCCTGATTGAAAAATTCGGAGAAACGTTCCGCATCCAGGGTCGCCGAGGAGATGACCACTTTCAAATCCGGACGCCGGGGAAGGAGATTGCGTAAACATCCCAGAATAAAATCGATGTTCAGGCTCCGTTCGTGGGCTTCGTCGATGATGAAAGCCGCGTAGTCCCGCCATTTCGGATCCGTGGGCAGCTGCGCAAGCAGCAGGCCGTCGGTCATAAACTGAATGCGGGTCTGTGCGGAGCTCCGGTTCTGGAAGCGCACCTGAACCCCGACCCCGCTCCCCAGCGGGGTGCCGCATTCCTCGGCCACCCGGGCTGCCATCTGGGTGGCGGCCAGCCGCCGGGGCTGGGTCACCGCGATCCGGCCGGGGGCGTCGCCCATCACCTCCAGCATCATTTTGGGCAGCTGCGTGGTTTTTCCCGATCCGGTGTCCCCGCAAACGATCACCACCTGATGCGCACGGATGGCCTCCAGAATGGATTCTCTCCGGGTGCTGACCGGGAGTTCCTCCGGATAACGGATCTGAAATGGAGCGGGAGTGGAATGCACAGGGCGTGGCTACCCCCAAAGAGGACCCTGCGCAAGCCAAAAGCCGGGCGGAAGCGGGGCAGGATTTGCTGCCTGGTTCTAAAATACAGATTGAATGATGAGGGTCCTCCGCCTAGGAATCAAAGCATGCAACCGCTTGGAACCTTTCCCGGAAAAATCTGATGTCCCGTCTGCTGATGGTGGAGGACGATCCGCACATTTCAGATGTGGTGGAGTTTCTCATGCAGGAGGAGGGGCATCAGCTCGACCGCGCCACGGATGGACGTCAGGGCTGGGCCCTCTACCAAAAAAACCGTTATGCGCTGGTTCTGCTGGATCTGGGCCTTCCCGGAATTGGGGGCTGGGAACTGTTCGAGCGGATTCGCGGTCGGCAGCCGGAACAGCCCCTGGTCATGCTGACCGCTCAGGGAGAAGAACCGGAACGGGTGAAGGGGCTGACGCTGGGCGCGGACGACTACATCGCCAAACCTTTCTCCAATCCGGAACTGGTGGCCCGGGTGCGGAATCTTCTTCGGCGCACCCGTCCGCTGCCTGAACAGTTGATCTGTGGACCGCTCCGCCTGTTCCCGGAAAGCGGGGAGCTTACCGTGCGGGGCCGGGAACTCATTCTTCCTCCCCATGAGTTTGCGCTGCTGCGGGTGTTAATGACGCACTCAAGCCGGGTGTTTTCCCGGGAGACCCTGCTGGATCACATGTATGACGGGATTGCGGAATGCAATGACCGGACCGTGGACCAGGCCGTGAAAAGACTGCGGAAAAAGCTGAAGACGCTGCTGGACGGGCAAAATGCCATCGAAACCCATTATGGGCTCGGGTACCGGATTTCCGAATCGCTCCGCCGGGAGAGTCTGTGAAGCTTTGGCAGAAACTTTTTCTGGCTCTGATGCTGGTTTCGGTTCTGCCCATCTGGTTTCTCAGCCGCTATGCCAGCAGTTTTTTCCATCATTTCACGCGAAATGTTCAGGAAGAGCAGATGGCGCAGACCGGACGCTGGGCGGGTTCTCTTTTCCGGGAAATCTCCTCAGAAACGGAACGGGAGAAGGTGCTGGCCGCCTATGCCGGAGACTCCGGCCGCCGACTGAGATATTTCTCATCACGGGGAGAACTCCTTTATGATTCCGGGGAGACGGAACCGGTCTTTTTTGACGGGAATGCGGAGGTGTCCCGGGCGATCGCCACCCAAAAATATGCTGCCCGCTGGTGGCTGAAACCGGACCGTTCGCATCTTTACTATTTCACTGCGGTGCCTGTGTTCGATGAACAGGGCGAACTGTTGGGGGTGATGCAGGTGGTGGAGCACACCGGCCGGATTACCCGGGCCCTGATCCGTTTGCACACGTATCAGAAATCAGGATTGCTGTGGGGAATCGGCGGTAGCATCTGTCTCTCGATTCTGTTTTCGCTGCTGCTTACCCGCCGGCTTCGTACGCTGGAGACCGCGGCCCGGGAATTTGCCCGGGCGGGCGGGGTGGAGGGCTTCCGCATGCGGGGTCGCGATGAAGTATCAAAGCTGGCCGCGGAATTCCTGCAGATGGCCGAAGAGCTTCAGGAAAAACAGCACTACAACCGGGAATTTGTTCAGACAACCCTGCATGAACTGAAAACGCCGCTCACCGCCATGCACGGGGCGGCGGATATTTTAAAAACCCGGCCCCAACTTTCGGACAAAGACCGCACACGGTTTTCATCCAACATTCAAATTCAGTCCGACCGGCTGCTGCATCTGGTAAAGGAACTGGAACTGCTGACTTCGCTGGATATGGAGTTGCCCCGGGAATTCCCCCCGGCCCTCCCGCTCGGACCCGCGGTGCGCGAAATTCTGGACCGGATTTCTCCGGCCTTGCAGCATGCCGTGGAATTGCGTGGAGGAGAGCTTCAGACCCCCATCCGGATTTCTCCGGCCCGTCTCGAGCAGGTGCTGATCAACCTGCTCCAGAATGCAGACCGATATCATTGCGGCGACGGGAAGATCCTGGTGCGTCTGGACCCGCTGGAGAACGGAGTGGAATTGGCGGTGGAGGATGAAGGACCCGGCATCACAGAGCAGGATCCACTTCGGATTTTTGAACGCTATTTCACCACTGTGCCCCGCGATCTGTCCCAGTCTTATGGAAGAGGTTTGGGCCTGGCCATTGTGAAGCGGATCATGGAACATTTCGGTGGCAGGGTATTCGCCGCGAACCGCCCGGAAGGAGGAGCCTGTGTGGGGGTGGTGTTCACGGATGAACCGTTCCTCTAAAACCGGGGAGGATATCCGACCGGGCTGAATGCCGGGTTCAGAGGGGGCACTGATTTTATTTCCCGATTTTTCGAAAGTGGATTCGATCACAGCCTCCAAAATCAGCCTTAAATCCATTCATTCCTTAAAGAGGGTCCTTTCACAACGGGCTGAAGGAGGGGTTTTGCGAAAAAAAGGCATTTTCTAAAATTTCCTATAAGATGAATAGGATAAAAAGTGCAGAAATTTTGATAAATGGTATTGCCACGAAATCGGATGTCATATATACGGATTCCGCCTTTCAACCAAACCCTTACCCTTACATTTCCTATGGATACGCTCGAAAGCACTCTTGCTGAAACTGAAACTGCCTCTTCCGCCCCCAAAGCCTTTGTTCCCGGTCATTGGGAATATGAAGTGGATGTACGTGATTTTATTCATCACAACTACACGCCTTTTGAAGGGGATGGGGAATTCCTGCGCACCGCCAGTGACCGCACTGAAAAGCTCTGGAAAATTCTGGAGGATCTTCAGAAAGAGGAAATCAAACAGAATGGGGTGCTGGATGCGGATGATTCGGTCATCTCCACCATTGTCTCCCATGCGGCCGGCTACATGGACAAGGATCTGGAAAAGATTGTGGGGCTGCAGACCGATAAACCTCTCAAACGGGCACTGATGCCCTTCGGGGGAGTGCGGATGGCCAAAGCGGCGCTGGAAGCTTATGGCTACAAAATGGATCCATCCACGGAGAAGGTGTTCGATTACCGTAAAACCCACAATGACGGGGTGTTTGACGTGTATGATGCGGAAATCCGCGCGGCCAGAAAGAGCGGGATCATCACCGGACTGCCGGATGCCTACGGACGCGGACGGATTATTGGAGATTACCGCCGGGTGGCTTTGTACGGGGTTGATTTTCTCATTGCCTGCAAACAGAAAGAGCATGAGGAAGCCGGCAGTGGCACCTTCAGCGAGGAGCAGATCCGGCTGCGCGAAGAGTTGGCCGAGCAGCACCGCTCCCTCAAAGAACTCAAACAGATGGCCGCCAGTTATGGATTCGACATCTCCAAACCGGCTCAAACTGCCCGGGAGGCGGTACAGTGGACCTACTTTGGATATCTGGCCGCAGTGAAGGAACAGAACGGGGCGGCGATGAGTATCGGACGCATTTCCACCTTCCTGGACATCTATATTGAGCGGGATTTGCAAGCGGGCCTGCTTACGGAGGAAGAGGCGCAGGAACTGATTGATCATTTGGTTATGAAACTCCGGATGGTGCGCTTTGCGCGGACCCCGGATTACAACGATCTGTTTTCCGGCGACCCCACCTGGGTCACGGAATGTATTGGCGGGATGGGCGTGGACGGCCGTCCGCTGGTCACCAAAACCAGCTTCCGTTTCTTGCAGACCCTGTACAATCTGGGTCCGGCCCCGGAGCCCAACCTCACGGTGCTTTGGGACGAGCGTCTTCCGGAGGGCTTCAAGAAATTCTGTGCCAAAGTGTCGATCGACACCAGCAGTATCCAGTACGAAAGTGACTCC
>JBMTJR010000018.1:0-16435 GCA_049438565.1 Kiritimatiellia bacterium | reverse complement strand
CCGGGAGCGGGCCGCCCGGCTCAACGCCGAAGTCACCATCACCCTCGCAAATTACTCGCACCGGCTTCCCGGGTATCCCGGCCGGATTCTCAGGGGCTTTCTCGCCCTGGGTCCGGCAGGCATGCGCCGATTTCTGTATGAAACCCGGCTGAAAGAAAGGGTGGTTCCGCGGATAAAAATGCAGCGGGCGCAGACCTGATTTCAGGCTCAATTTCCGGGCCGAAACCGCGCGCGCAGTCGTTTCAGAATTCCTTTTCTTTCCGAAGCCGCTTTCTGCGCCTCCAGCCATTCCTGCTCGCGGCGCTCGGCGGCTTCCGCCTCCTCAATACAGTTTCGAACCGCCACCGCCACCTCCCGGGCTCTGGGGTCGGCGGAATCTAAAAAGAGCTGCGGCATGTCATTCCTCCAATCGCTTCAAGACGCTCAATCACCGCCCGGGCGGAATTCTTCCAGGTCCATTTTTCCCGGACTTCCCGGGCGGCGCGGGCACCACGGACTTTCGCCTCCTCCGGATGCAGATAAATATGCCGGAGAGTTTCCGCGAGGTGATCCTCATCGATCTCCGCCCAGCGAAACCCTTCGTAATACGGACAGCGGGCCACCGCCGGGACCAGAGACTTCACCCGGACCGGATAACTGTTCTCCTCCGTCATAAACATCGTCTGCCCGCTCCAATTCGTGGCCACGGCAGGCAGACCGCAGGCCATCGCCTCCATGATCGGCATCCCCCATCCCTCCCCATGCGTGGCCAGCACAAAACAGTCCGCACCCCGGTACAGGGCCCCCATCTGTTCGTGTGCCACGGAACTGGACTGCAGAAAAACGATGGGAGGAGTTTTCTCCGGCAACCCCAGATCAAAGACGAATTTCCGCAGATCAAAAGGGATGCCTATCGAATATTTTATCACCAGTGCCACATCGTCCTCCGGACCGAAAGCCTTACAGAAGGCGCGCAGCAATGCCTCCGGCGCCTTGCGCTCGCCCCATTCAAAAACGGACAGAAATGTGTAACGCTCCGAGAAACGTTCCGCCTGCAACTCCGGATGATACATCATGGGATCCACCCCCAGCGGCACCAGATGGATCGGCCGGGTGACCCCGCTCTGCTGAAAAGTCTTCCGGTTAAATTCAGAGGGCACCCATATTTCATCCATCATATTGCACTGCTGCACCCACTCCTGTGGAAGCCCATCGGTTTCGAGCATGGTGTAGCCGATCCGGTACGCCCCTCCGTTTTTATAGAAGAGATCCCCCTGACCGTACACCACCTGGGGCAGATTCAAATCCATGGAGCGCTGTTTAAGTTGATCGACCCGAACATCTCCGGTTTCAGGCTCGTGGAACTTGGTGCCAAAAAGACAGCCAAACCTCACATCGATACCCTCCCGGTCCAGTGCAATCATGATTTCTCTGGAAGAGCGGGAATAGCCCCCAGGTTGACTGGTGAGAGAATGCCACAACAACGGCAATCGATAACTCTGTTCAATTTTTTCTTTCCAGCGTTTTACGAACACATCCATGGACCTGTGAATGAGCCCGTTTAAATCTAAATTGTTAATTTTTGAACTGACGTTTTCATGATGCAGAATCCTCGTATCCAAATCACACAAAACCCGATACCCCATCTCCCCACATTTAAAACAATAGTCGACGTCCTCGTAATAAGAGACATATCCTTCATGCAGCAATCCGATCGCCGCGCGAAGATCCCGCCGGATATACATGCTGGCTCCGATGACGCCCTCCACCTCGGTCACCCCATGAAACTGTCCGATGTCCTCCTGACCCGAACCCAGTTGGAATCCCTGCCAGGTATGGGTGGGCATGTAAGTGCCCGCATGCTGGATAATCCCCTCACGGTTCACCAGACGGCATCCCACAATCCCCACATCCTCCTCCCCGTTGGCAATGGCACGCAAACGTTCCAGCCATCCCGAATGCAGGATTTCCGTATCATTGTTGAGCAGCAAAACATCCTGATCAGGCGGAATCTGTCTCATTGCCAGATTATTGGCCTGCACGTATCCGAGATTCTCCTCATTGCACAGCACCCGAATTCCCTCCTGCTCCTGAAGCCATTCCCGGGTTCCATCGGTGGACCCGTTGTCCACCACCCACAGAGTGTACAGCGAATCCGGTGTGTGCGTCCTCAGACTCTCCACACAGGCCTGCGTAAAGGAGAGCCCATTGAACACCGGAAGAATCACCGCCACATGCGGCCGTGCATCCGGTTTCCAGGCGGGGTCTGATTTGAAAGAGGGAGGCGGTGTATACATTTCGTGATAACCTTACGCATTAGATCCGGTTCATGTGATAAAATTCTGCATAATTATTTTTCCCGGAAAAATATTTCTCTCCTTCCCCCTTTTGGGTCGTCTTCAGCTCCCGGCAAATCCGGAGAAAATTCTCCGCGACCTTCCGGAAGGAGATCTCTTCCGCATAAGCGGATCCAGCCTGCTGCAGCGCCTGTCTTTCCTCAGGAGAATTTAAAAGATGCAGGATGGTTTTTTCCCATTCTTCCTCCGATGCATCAAAAGCGAGCTTTCGGACCGCGGTATCCGGATATTCCGCCTGGGAGGGAATATTGCTCAAAAGCGGCACCCCGGCAGAAAGACAGTCGTTCGCGGCCGCAGAGCTTTCCCCATTGTCCCGCTCTCTGCGGAAAATGGCCAGATCCGCCCGGCTCAGCCATTTCTCATAGTCCCGTCTCTCCACAAAGCCTGTGAATACGAGCTTGTCTTCGGGGACCTCCAAAGTTCTGCACTCTTCAAAAATCTGCATTTTTGATCCCTCGTCCATCGCTCCCACAAAAGCCAATCGAAGATCCGGAAACTCACGGATCAACTGCCCGAAAATACGGGCAACCTTTTCGGGCGCTTTGGCGGGACCCATGGTCCCGAAAACCACAATCCATTTCGGGTCATCCCGAACAGGTTGATTCCCCGGCAACCTGAGATCTGCCGCCAAAGGAATACGGTAAACCGGTGTGTCGATTTCCGGATTTTCTTCCCGGATCATTTGTTCCGCCTGCGCGGAATGCACCACAACCGCCAAAGATTTCCGAAAGACTTCCCGGGTCATCGGAGGCGCTTTTTCCAGAAAGATGTGCGCGGCTGAAAACACCTCTTGTGCAATCATGCCTCTCTCAAACTCTGTTGAAAATTCCTTCTCAAGATATGCCTGCAACCATTCAAGGACTTCAGGGGGAGAAACGGAAGTACATGCCTCCATGTAATACAATCCGGATAAACGGGCATCATGCATCCATACCACACCCGGACATTTCCGGAACAACTGCAATGACGTCACGTGGTGAGAACTGTTTCCCATCGTATAGATGACAAGGTCATATTCGCTGGCCGAGCGGGTACGGGTCAGACTCTCCAAAAGCATTCTTTTGGTTTTTCGGAAAGGGCTTGGCGCTTCGAAGGAAAGAGCATCCGGAACATAGACATCCACATCACAAAGCTGTTCGAGTTCTTTTATCAGCAGCGTGTTGTAAGTGGCAATCCCGCTTTTGGCAGGAGCCAGGGGGCCTACCAGTGCCAGCCGCAGCCGCTCTCCTCCTGACTTTACCTGTCCCGGAGAAGAGGGCACAAGGGAGGAAAGACCCTGCAAAGCACCCAGCGTCCGGTCCACCACGTGCGGCCAACGATGTCGAATCGCCGATTCTGAGGCAACCCGCCGGAGTTCCGATGCGAAAGCCTCATCCGTCAGAGCCCGGCAGATGATCCTCCCCATCTCATCGGGGTTATGAGGATCAAAGGTGGCAGGCTCCCACCCGATCACCTCAGGAAGCGAAGAGGTGTTGGACACCACCACCGGACAACCGCAGGCGGCAGCCTCCGCTGCAGGCAATCCAAATCCCTCGTAAATGGATGGAAAGATAAACAAGGCGGCATGCTGATATAAATGCTTCAAATCCGCAGCACTCAACATCCCCGTAAACACAACTTGTTTCCAGTCCTCCGGCTTCAACGGGGAAGCTTCAAGATACATCCGCTGACTCTCTTCACGGTATTTTCCGGCAACCACCAAAGGGGTTTCAGCCCGCAGCGACTCCGGCAGACCGGAATAGGCTTTCAGGAGCCCCTCCAAATTTTTGCGGGGATCCTCTCCCATCAACGTAAGGAGATATGAGTGATCTTTCCGGCATACCAGCTCCCGCACCCCTTCGTTTTCAACAGTTGCCAAAACAGGTTCAGGTGAAAAGGTCTCATCGATCCCGGTTCCAATAGTCACCACCCGCTGAGGATCCAGACCGAGAAATGCGAGGGCGTCCTGACGGGCACTTTCCGAAATGGTCATAACCAGGTCCGCCCGGCGTATCAGACGTAAGCGCTGATGATACATCCGGCGCATCAGCGGCTGGGTTAAATAGGCATCCTCATGCAGAAGCGGGATTAAGTCATAGAGCACCACCGCAAGCTTTAAACCTCCCCGCTGAAGATAAGAGGGATAGAACGGCTCCTGATTTGGCATCAATTCAAATGGGGAAAGGACAACATATACCCAGGAGCCGGGTTCAGAGGAAAGCAGGGAATCCACGGAGGATTTTGTGCCGGGACGCAGCAATCCTGAATCGCGGAGCTCCCGCCGAAGATGACACGGAAGAGCCAGTCCCGGATTCAGCATCAAACCCCGCACGGCTTGTGAGCGGGATAAAAGTCCCTCCACCAGGCTTTGGGTATATCGGGCAATCCCTCTTTCGCCATGTGCTACGCTTTGAACCGATTGGATATCCAGAATCAAGCGGAGGTCATCCTTCATTTTTCCACTCCGAGCCGGCGTGCCCGTAGCATGAGCACGCCGCGGGTCTGCTCTGTCCATTCCGGTTCCGGATCCGTGCCGTCCCAGAGCGTCCAGCAGGTGGCTGCCGTCTGAATGTAAATTTGTTTATTCAGAATCTCCCACCCTTCCGAAAAATGATCCATAATTCCGGGACCGTAAATCCGTTCTTTTTCGGTCACCCGGGGAAGACCGTATGGAACCGTAATCACCAACACCCCCCCCGGGCGCAACCAGGTCCGGGCTTGCTGCAGGGTGTATGCATCCAGTGCTTCTCCATGATGCCCGCTGCCGTAATGATTCAGTCCGAAATGTTCAATTGACGAAATACAAAACATCGCATCCAAAGGAAGCTCCGGTCCCGCCCAGTCCTGAATGTCAGAAACTTCAACCTTTAACGAGGGATGCGTGAACGGATACCTGATCTGATCCAGTGCGGTGACCTGATACCCCAGCATAGCCAGCGAAACCGGGAATGTGCTTTCATTGGACCCCACATCCAGGATCCGCCCGCCATTCGGCACAAGGGCTAAAGAAGCCATGGCGTAAGGAATTTCAATAATCCGCTCATGAAGTTGATCGATCTCCACGCCCCCCTCCCGATGCTTCAGGACGACGGGCGGATTGAACCACAGATTTTCCTGCGCCGCAGGCCCTAAATGTCCCACGGCCCAATTGATTGCAGCGGCCTGGGCTGCGGTTAAATCCTCCGCTCTGGCTTTCAGCGGCATCAAAACCACCCCGTCCTCTTCCGGCAAAGCGCCGCGGGGAGAAGGAGCATTCCACAAACGCTCTTCAATCATGGATAAACTTTCCTGAATAAGCAGCATGTCCGCAACTTGTTCGCCTGAAAGCTCATGAAGCCTTCTTTCTATCCGGTCCAAACGGAATCTCGCATCCTGAACCCCCCACCCTACATTTCCATGCGTTAAAGAATCCTCCAGAATCTGAAGGCGATGCTGTAAATGATGAAATCTGTTGTTCAGATACCCGTAAAACGGAAAAAAAACGATCGAAGCGAAGTGAATAAGGAAATTTTTGACTTTGCCGAACATATCAGGGATCTTCTTTTTCAGGTTGCAAAGGAGTGGAAATCACTTTCAGCGCCATCACCTGCTGGTTCACAAACCAGGAGACCATCTGCTTCTCCACCACATTCAGCCCGCTGGTCTGTAGGTTGCCGGAAAAGGCGGTCCGCCAGTCCGTTCCGAAGAGTTCCGCTTTCCGTTGCTGCTGCAGGCGCACTTCGAAATCATGCATATGGGCGGCGCCGTAAAACACCGCCACTGTACCGCCGGCATCCAGCTTCTCCAGCTGTTCCGCGATATCGGACATCACCCGCTCATTCCGTTTGTCAATTAATACCGTCATCAGGGTGCGCAGGTGTTCAGGCCACCCGGGATACTCCGCCACATTTCCGGTGACGGACCCCAGCATTCTCACCATGCCCCACCGCATGGCCCGGCTCCAACCCGGCCGTAGCTCCAAAAATTCCAGCACCGCCGCCGCGGCCTGTCCGCTGACCGTTGCCTCCTCCATCCCCGCGAGCAACTGCTCCATCTGGGCCTGGGCCTCCGGTGCGGATTCCGGCATGTCCTCCCCTTTAAACAGGGCCAGCAACTGTTCACTGCTCAGGTCGCTGTTGAGAAAATGGGCCGGGGTGTAGTCGATGTGATGCAGCTGAAACACCAGCCCCAGCGCCCGGGCCAGATTGGCCTGCAAAGTCGACCGTTCCGGACTTTGTTCCTCCGTGGCCTGACGAAAGGCCGCCCGGTTTCCGTCCACCCCCTCGAACAACACCACATCCGCCGCGTTTAAAATTTCCTGCAGCCCTTCGTAATAGCTCCGGCTGCCGATATGCGAGACCCCCACCAACAGGATTTTTTTGTCATCCGCATCTTTCAGCCGGTAGGTTTTCACTGCCACTTCGAGCGAGATCAACCCATGTTCGCCGTCGCGGATGCGCAGAAATTCCTGCTCTGCATGCAGAGAAAAAGTCAGCAGGCAGAGCAGAATGAACAAACGCATCAGGGAAGCTTGGGAAATTTATTAAAATCGGGCGGACGCTTTTCGTTGAACGCATTGCGCCCCTCCTGGCCCTCCTCGCTCATGTAAAAGAGCAGCGTGGCATTGCCCGCCAGCTCCTGAAGCCCCGCCTGTCCGTCACAGTCCGCATTCAGCGCCGCCTTCAGACAGCGCAGCGCCATCGGACTGTTCTGCAGCATTTCCCGGCACCACTTCACCGTCTCCGCCTCCAGTTCCGCCAGCGGCACCACCGTGTTCACCAGCCCCATCTCCAGGGCCTGCTGCGCATCGTACTGACGGCAGAGAAACCAGATTTCTCTCGCTTTTTTCTGACCCACAATCCGGGCCATGTAACTCGCACCGTATCCGCCGTCGAAAGAACCCACTTTCGGTCCCGTCTGCCCGAAGCGTGCATTGTCCGCCGCAATGGTCAGATCGCACATCATATGCAGCACGTGTCCGCCGCCGATCGCATACCCTGCCACCATCGCCACCACCGGTTTGGGGCAGACCCGGATGTCCCGCTGAAAATCCAGCACATTCAAACGGTGCATGCCGTCGGCATCTTTGTAACCCTGATCTCCGCGGATCTTCTGATCCCCCCCCGAACAGAAGGCCAGATCCCCGGCTCCGGTCAGAATAATCACCCCGACCTTCAAATCGTCCCGGGCATCATTCAAAGCCTGCCGCATCTCATGCACGGTCTGCGGACGGAATGCATTGCGCACCTGCGGACGGTTAATCGTGATTTTCGCCATCCCCTCCGCTTTCACATAGAGGATGTCTTCAAAATCACCGGCGGACTGCCAATCGGGGAGTGTACTCATAAATCATTTCCTTTCATTCACATATCCAGTTTGCGGTGGAGATAGTCGCGCAGCACCTGTTCATCCGCCGGAATTTTGTCGCAGCGGGTCTCCGCCCCGGCCAGCGCATCCAGTACCGGATGATGGGGCACCTCGCCGATGGCATCCACAATGGCATCCACAAATTTCGCCGGATGCGCCGTGGCCAGACAGATCAGCGGATCCGGATTCCGCAGCATCCGCCCCACCACCACGCCCACCGCAGTGTGCGGGTCCAGCAGGTAGTTCTCTTCGCTGTGAATCATCCGGATCGCGTTGCGCGTCTGATGGGTGTCCGACTTGTCCGCCACCACCATCTGCATCGCGGGATGACTGCGGCAGGCGGAAAGATCCACCCGGCCCGAGGCGGCAAAGTCCCGCATCCCCGCCGAAACTTTTTCCGGATCCCGGTCCATGAGCTCATACAGAAAACGCTCAAAGTTGCTGGCCACCTGAATATCCATGGAGGGGCTGATGGTGTGGGCCACTGCGCCTTTTTCATAAATCCCGGTCTGAAAGAAGCGGGCCAGAATATCATTTTCGTTGGTGGCGAGAATCAGCCGGCTCACCGGCAGCCCCATTTCCGAGGCATAATATCCGGCCAGAATATTGCCGAAATTCCCCGTGGGCACGGAAAACTGAACCGTCTCCGCTCCACTTTGCCGGCGGACTTTGAGTCCGGCATAAAAGTAGTACACAATCTGCGCCATCACCCGCACCCAGTTTACGGAATTGACCGCTCCGAGTTTCATCCGCTGTTTGAAATCAACATCCCCGAAAAGGGATTTCATCATACCCTGACAGTCATCAAAGGTGCCATCCACCGCCAGATTGAACACATTCTCATCCAGCACAGAGGTCATTTGCAATGCCTGAACCGGGGAAGTACGCCCGTCTGGGTGCATCATAAAAATGTTAATCCGGGATTTTCCCCGCATACCGTGGATGGCCGCAGATCCTGTATCCCCGCTGGTGCTGCCCAGAATGTTGAGTTTCTGGTCCCGTTTCTCCAGAGTGTATTCAAAAAACTGGGACAGAAACTGCATGGCCATGTCTTTGAAGGCCAGGGTTGGGCCATGAAAAAGCTCCAGCACATATACATCCCCCACCCTGACGCTGGGGGCCGTTTCCGGATGACGGAAGGTCGAATAGGCGTCCTCCACCAGCCTGCGCAGATCCTCAGCCGGGATATCGGTGATAAACCGGGAGAAGATTTCATAGGCCAACCCGGCATAAGAAAGCGTTTCCAGACGGTCCAGTTCACTGGAGAGGTCAGGGAGAGATTCCGGGATCAGCAACCCCCCGTCCGGAGCCAGACCGGTGAGTCCGGCATCGGAGAACGGCATCGCTTCAGTATGACCGCGGGTGCTGATGTATTTCATACCCTCTCCCTACGCCCGGACTGCGGATCGGTCAATTCTCAACTCTCCAGCGCAGCGTCTCGCCCGCATTGACCGGAACCACGCTTCCATAACGAGGCGGGACGGTCCAGGGCTCTGGCGTCAGAATCACATTTCGCTGCGGCGGGGAAACCCGGTAAATTTTCTGCGCGTGATCACTCACAAACGCCTGCAGCAGATCCAGACGGTCATGCTCCTCAAAAAATGCGGCCAGCAGAGGCAGCAGCACCGGAGAGGTGAAACATCCCGCCATTCCCTCTGTCCGTTTTATAATCTCGGTGTGCGGCGCGGAATCACTTCCGAACATCACCTTGGGATGTCCGGACAGGACCAGCTCCTGAATCGCCGCCCGGTCTTTCGCGCTTTTCAGAATGGGTTTGCAGAACAGAAAGGGATTGAACAGTCCGCCCAGCATATCATCCATCGTGTAGAGCAGATGGTGAACCGTGACGGTGGCAAAGACGTTGGGATGCCGGTCCAGAAACGCCACCGCATCCGTGGTGGTGATATGCTCCATGGTGATCCGCAACTTGGGAAAAGTACGGGCAATATGATCGTAAACCGCCATGAATTCCCGCTCCCGGTCGGGAGAATATCCGTGGGTCTCCCCGTGCACCAGCAGCGGCAGATCCAGATCCTGCATGATCTCCAGCACCGGTTCAATTTTACTCAGCTCCGCCACCCCGTCCTCACTGTTGGTGGTGACCCCGGCGGGATACAGTTTGATCCCGAAGAGTTCGTCCCGCGCCGCCGTCAGCTCCTCCCGGGTGTAATCGTCCCGGAAAAACAGCGGAACATAAGGCTCAAATTCCAGCGGTGCCGCCGCAGCTTTGATTTCCCGCACATACGCACGGTAGCGATCCACCGAATCCACCGGCGGCTGGGTGTTGGGCATACAGACCGCACCCACAAACTGGGCGGCCGTGAACGGGGTGACTTGACGGAGCATATCCTCCTGCCGGAGGTGGACATGCATATCCAGGGGAGATTTCAAGGTGATCTGCATGCGCACTCCTTGCCTGTTTCACACTGGATTGACAAGCGAGTTTCTTTCTGATTTCCGAAGTTTGCGGTTCAAAAAATCTCCACTCCTCTCATTATGAGGTTGCGGCAACGTTCTGTTCCTTTACTCTCGGATATGGACCATGGATGCCCTCACTCTCTTGCTGCCCACCTTCATCACCCAGATTCTTATGGGGGTACTTCTGCTCTGGCTGTTTGTAATGGCCCAGGATGAAATCGACCTGGACCGGATTCTGCTCACCAGTCTGCTCTACACGTTGCTGAATGTGCTCATCGAATGGTTTCTGAAAGACTATCTGCTGGCCACCACGCTGGTGTTTCAATGGACCATCTTTGTGCTCCTGGCCAACCGCATTTGCGCGATTCCGCTCCCCCGGGCCAGCATCACCCTGTTCTGTTTTTTCTCTCTGCTCATGGGCGGCCGCATGCTGGAGGCCCACTTTTTTCCAGAGGAGATCAGCGAAGAGGAAAAACTGCTCATGGAGGGCTTTCACACTCCCCGGGAAAGCCCCGGTGCCGAAGTTCCGGAACTGAGCTGGGTGCAGCGGATCCGCGAAGGTTCGATCGCCTCCAAAACCTACGTCTCCAAAAAAATTGTGGTGGATCTGATTTACGGAGGGGAAACCGAAAATGAGGACCCGCTTTCCCCTCCCCCCGCGACTCCCACGCCTTTGTCTGTGAAAGTCGAGCCCTCTCCGCTTCCGCCCTCAACCGGCACCCTGAGCGGAAAAGAGTTTGAGGCGCTTTTCTACCCTCTGGAATACAGCAGCGAATCCGAACAGTCGCCCCCTCCCGCCGTGCCGACCCCGCTCCCCGCGGCTCTGCTCCCTCCGCCCCGCTACGCGGATACCAATTCGCTTCCTCCACCCAGTGGCCCGGCCAGCATCAATGCCGAACAGTTGACCCAAATCGTGGAGATCCGCAATCATTCCACCGACCCCGCCTACGCCGCGCCGGATTTTCAAATCTCGGCCGTAAGCATGGGCAGCAATGGACGCTTTGCCATCGTGGACGGCGATATGCTGCGCGAAGGAAGCATCATCCATACCCAGCTCGACACCCCCCGGGCCTGGATGCTCTACCGCATTGAACCCACCAAGGTGTTCTGGCGGCCATTGAAATAAGGTTTTTCAGTTTGAGGGCTGTTGTAAACCCACCCACACAAACAGATTCCCGGACCGAAGCTCAATTTCCACCGGCCCCTCCACTAGATTGCTTTGCCCCAGCTGAATCCCCTGCCCCATCGTCTGCTCCGCAAGGTTCCATTTCAGACCCTGCGTCCGCACCCCCTCCACCCGCTCCAGCGGCAGCAGGGAAAGGGTCGTTCCCGGCAGGAATTCCTGACGGAGCGGACACGCAGGACTGACCCGGAAAACCCGGCAGTCCGATGATTCAAACTCCACCCGCATGTCCGCCGGCAGTTCCGAAGCAATCAGCAGATTGGTGATCATATGATCCAGACGGCAACCCAGCCCGCCCAGGATCCTCAATTCGCCGATTTCAGCCGGAAGACGGTCCAGCACTTTCTGAAAATCCGTCCGGTCCTGCTCCGGAACCCTGATGATTTTCCAGTCGGAAGGCAGGGACCTGGAAGACGCGCTGTCCATGTCCCCCGCCACCCATTCCGGCCGGATCCCGGCGTCCAGACAGGCCCCCGCCCCGCCGTCCGCCGCATACACCGGAGCTTCGGAGGCGAGTTCCCGAAGCCGTTCCGGAAGCGGCGCCTCGCCGTTCAGAACCAGAACCGCCCTCATTTCTCCAGCCGGCAGGCACCCTGAGTGGCCTCCGTCACATACACCGCCGGCTCCACCTGGGTTTCCCGCTTGTAGAGATCCAGCACATTCTGTGCAAAAGCCTCTGCGTGTTCAGAACGCACCAGGGCGACCGCGCAGCCGCCAAAACCGGCTCCGGTCATCCGGGCCCCCAGACAGCCGGGCTGCGCCCGCGAAATCTCCACCAATTCATTCAGAGCATCGCTGCTCACTTCAAAATCATCCCGCAGACTCACATGACTCTGATCCATCAGTTCGCCCAGCCGCTCCGCATTTCCCGCCGCCATGGCCTCCGCCGCCTCCAGCGTGCGCTGATCCTCGGTAATCACATGTTTTGCCCGCTTGCGGGTCAGCTCCGGCAATTCCGAAGCCCCGGCAAAAAACTGTTCCGGGGTCACATCCCGCAACAGCTCCACCCCGAAATGTTTCGCAGCCTCCTCACACTGATTCCGGCGCTCGTTGTAGGCGGAGTCCACCAGTCCCCGCCGGGTTCCGGTATCCAGAATCACGACTTTGACCCCCTCCGGCAGGGGCACATGCCGTCCCTTCAGACTGCGGCAGTCCAGCAGATAGGCATGATCCGCCTTTCCGCAGGCGGAGATCATCTGGTCCATAATTCCGCAGTTGACTCCCACCCAATCGTTTTCCGCCTCCTGACCCACCACCGCCATATCCACCGGATCCCAGGGGAAGTCCGAGACTTCGGAAAAAGCTTTGGCCGCCGCCAGTTCCAGTGCCGCCGAACTGGAAAGTCCTGATCCGCGCGGCACATTTCCCAGCATCACCCCGTCCCATCCCCGAAGCGGAAGGCCGCGTTTTTTCAGACCGTGCGCCACCCCTTTGACGTACTCGACCCAGTGGGGTTTCTCGTACTGAAGCTGATCCAGCTGAAAACGGGCGGTCTGATGAAAATCCGTGGAGAGCAAATGCACTTCCCGGTCCTCCCGATACCGGATCGCCATGTACATGGCCCGGTTGATGGCCATTGGAAGCACAAATCCCCCATTGTAATCCGTATGCTCCCCGATCAGGTTCACCCGGCCGGGTGCCCGAACCACCTCATCCGGTTCCCCGCCAAAATATTCCCTGAATTCCTTAACAACTTTTTCCTGCAGATTCATGTTTCTCTCCTATTCTTCTTCATCTAACCCGTCTTCTGATTCCTCCAGATCCGGCTCCGCATCGGTCTCAGCGGCCTCCTCCGGCTCTCCCGGCTGCTCTTCCGGCTCCGGATCCACCGTTTTGCCTTCCCTCGCCTTGAGTTCGAGCTCCCGCTGCTCCAGATTTCTCCGCATCTCCGCCATGCCCGGAAGTTCATCCAGACTTTTCAAACCAAAGTGCTCCAGAAAAGCCTGGGTGGTTCCGTACAGCCAGGGTTTTCCGGGAAGATCACTGCGCCCCACCACTTTGATCAGCCCCATATCCAGCAGATTCCGCACAATCGAATCCGCCGCCACTCCCCGAATGGATTCAATCTGCGAACGCTGCAGAGGCTGGCGGTAGGCAATAATCGAAAGCGTCTCCAGGGCGGGTTTGGACAATTTGGCCGACTTGCCTTTTTCCAGCAGTTCCCGGAGCCAGGGACCCGCCGCCGGGATATTTCTCAGCCGGAAGCCTCCGGCAATCTCCACCACCTCCAGCCCCATCCGGTGCTCCGCCAGATCCCGGCGCAGCTCCTCCAGCGCCTTCTCCACATCCTCGATGGTCATTTCAATAAAACTCGCCGCCACTCCCTCATAAGTTTCCGCCGTGCGTTTGAACACATTCAGCATCTGACGGCAGCTCAGCGGCTCCTTGGTGGCAAACAGCATCGCACAGAGAATCTCTTTGATCTCCGAAATCACTTCCGACGGATTATGCATCCCCGTAGCCCTCCAGCATTTCCGCCATGGGTTTTTCCTCCAGAGCGCCCTCTTCCGCCTCTTCCGATTTCAACAGCACAATATCCGTAAATTCCCCCGGCTCCTGCGCGGCCCGCAACTGCCGCATCCGGATCAGTTCCAGAATCGCCAAGAACGTGCAGACCATTTCACTGCGCGAACGCATGTCCTTGAACAGCGCATGCAGACTTTTCTTTTTCCCTTTGCGCACAATTTCATTCATCAGGTAGTCGACCTTGTCGGCCACCGTATATTTTTCGGCAAAAATTTCTGTCAGCTCCTCATTCTGAGCCCGTTTCAGGATTTAGCTGAAACTGCTGAGCAGATCAAAAATGCTGACATCCCGCAGTGCCAGCCCGGAATCCTTGCCGATGATCACATGGTCTCCCTCCGGGAAAAACACATTCTGCTGCGACTCCTCCATCTCCTCCAGCGTATTGGCCGCATCCTTGAATTTTTTGTACTCCACCAGCTGACGCACCAGATCCAGACGCGGATCCTCCTCGTCCTCCTCCAGCTCGGGCCGCTCCTCCTCCGGCAGCAGCATCCGGCTTTTGATCAGCATCAGCGTGGCCGACATCACCATAAACTCCCCGGCAATATTCAAATCCAGCATCCGCATCACATTCAGGTGCTCGTTGTACTGATCACAGATCCGGACGATCGGGATATCATAGATGTCCACCTCCTCCTTCTTGATCAGAAACAGCAGCAGATCCAGCGGACCTTCAAACACTTCCAGCTTCACATTGTAATCCGGACTTTCTTCCGTCATTTCCATTCTCCCTCCAGTCCTGCGGCCTCCCGGGCCGCCTGAACCACCGGTTGCATTGCGGCCCGGGCCCGCCGCGCTCCGTCGCGGAGAACCTCCTCCACAAAATCCGGGTCGGCCTCCAAAGCCGCCCGTTTGGCCCGCATCGGCTCAAAATAGGTCTCAAATTTCTCCGCCAGCGCCTTTTTGGCCTCGCCGTAACCCATGCCCCCCTCCCGGTAACGGGCCGCCAGCGCCTCCTGCTCCGCTTCGTCGGCAAACAGTTTGTACAGCGCGAACACATTGCAGCTGTCCGGATCTTTGGGGTCCTCGAGCGGTGTGCTGTCCGTCACCACTTTCATAATGGTTTTGCGGGTGGCTTTGGCATCGCCGAAGATTTCAATCGTGTTGCCGTAGGACTTCGACATTTTCTGACCGTCCACCCCCGGGACAATCGCCACAGAATCGCGGATAATCGGATCGGGCAGCACAAAGACCTCCGCATCCACCTGACGGTTAAACTTTCCGGCCAGATCCCGGGCAATCTCCAGATGCTGCTTCTGATCCCGGCCCACCGGAACCTGCTGCGCGTTCACACACAGAATATCCGCAGCCATCAGCACCGGATAGGCAAACAGCGCATGATGCGCATCCACCCCCCGCGCGGTTTTATCTTTATAACTGTGCGCCCGCTCCAGCAGGCCCATCGGACAGACCACACTCAGCAGCCAGGCCAGTTCATGCACCTCCGGCACATCGCTCTGACGGTAAAACGCGGTGCGGGCCGGATCCAGACCGCAGGCGAGAAAATCCAGCGCCACCTCCCGGGTGTAAGCCCGGAGCAGTGCAGGGTCCCGAACCGTGGTCATCGCATGATAATTCGCAATAAAAAGAAAAACCTCATGCTCCGCCTGCAGCGCCAGCGCCGGTTTCATAGCCCCGAAATAGTTCCCCAGATGCAGTTTGCCGGATGGTTGAATCCCCGTAAGCACTCTCATAGTTTTATTCCTGGAAGATACGCTGAAAACATAGAGGCGGAAATTAGCGTATCCCTCCGTTTCAGGCAATGGAAAAGCGCAGTCAGTTCCTAACTGCCAGGGCTGCGCGGAATTTCACGATAAGCACTTACAGGAAGGGCTTTTACAAATACCCCCCCATTCTTCCCTCATGACCGCAGTTCTCAGTATCCTGAACCCGCTTTTCGCCGCGACCACGCGGAAAGCGGGTTCCTATCCATTCCCAGAGCTAAACTGGCCGTATACCCGAGATTTGAAACCAACATCGCACAGGCAATTCCCTGTAAATTCATAAAATATACGCACGGGAAAACCGTAAGCGCGAATAAAAGCAAACGCCCGCATGAAGTGATTCGATGATACCGGGACCGTCCTTCTGACAACAAACGCGCCTGATAAAGCGGGACAGGTAAATACACACACAACGCTATTGCCATCCAAGGCAGCAAATCCGCTGCAGGCAGGTATGCTTCCCCAGCCAATAATGTCACAAAAGGTTTTCGAAACCAAAAGGAGAGAACAACCCCCAGTCCCCCCGGCGCAAACAGCCAGGCGCTGCGGCGCATCAGCCGCCGTAACATTTCCTCCCCAGACCCCGCACGGCGAAGATAGGGTGCCGAAAAGACCCCCAGCTGTTGCAAAGCCGATTCTGCAGCCACATAGATCCCCATGGCCAATGCATAATAGCCCACATATTCTGTATTGCCGGTCAACCCTTTGATACTCCACTCTCCGGCGTATCGCCATAACAAGAGAAAGCCCCCCGCGACCTGGTAGTCCAGACCAAATCGAAACAACCGCAGAAAACGTTTTCGGGACAGTCCGCGCCCCCTCATCCTCATGTCACCCCGGCTCCAACCGACTCCAACGAGAAGCACAACCATTTCCACCAGAAGAAGTCCTGCCAGCATCCCCGCCCATCCCCCCCAACGGAG
>JBMTJR010000017.1:0-16697 GCA_049438565.1 Kiritimatiellia bacterium | reverse complement strand
GGGTTCGCTGATCGACAATGTGCGTCAGTTGGGAGGGGGAGGGCATCTGGGATACGGGTCCGGGTGGAATCTGGCCAACCGGGAGGCCCGGCAGTGGACCACGCCGGCGGGAGGGCCCCGGCTGGATCTGGTGGGATTCACCTATCACCACAGTCTGGCGCCGCTGCTGCCCAAATCTGTTCTGCGCAAAGAAATCCGAATGTTCAAACAGGCCTGGTGGAAAGCCTGGGGCGGTCAGTCGGATCTCAGCGATCATTCCAAAGGATTTTTTCCCACGGAAATGGCCTACTCCCGTCACATCATTGATGTGCTGGTGGATGAGGGATATGAATGGGTGATTGTGGCCAGTCATCATCTCAGCCGGACCTGCCCCAGCTATTTTGATCAGTTTGACCTCGAGAACGGCAGTTATGGAATTTTTTCCAGTCCTCCCAACCGGGCGGATCTGCTGGGTCCCTCGCCATCCACCGGCTGGTGGTACAGCGAACCGAATCCGGGCAACGCGGCCTGGAACGTATCGCCCTATGCGTATCAGCTGCACAAGGTCAAATATGTCGACCCTGAGACCGGGGCGGAGAAAACCATGGTGGCGGTGCCCTCCGATGATGTACTGAGCTACCGCTACGGGTATGCCAATGAGGGAATCGGCAAGATCAGTCAGTACATTTCGCCTTATGTCACCGATCCGCAGCGTCCGGCGCTGGTAATGCCCTCGACAGACGGAGACAATGCCTGGGGCGGCGGTTCCAGTTCCTGGTTTGAAGCCACGCCCCAGCTGTTCAACGGCGCGGCGGCGGCGGGGTATGTGCCGACGACCCCTCAGGATTTTGTCAATGCCTATGGTCAATATGCACCGCTTGCGCACATCGAGGACGGGGCCTGGATTTTTCCTGAAAGCGATTACGGATCTCCCTATTTCCTCAAATGGATCGAACCGCCGGTGGCCGCGCCGGGAAGCAGTCAAACGGTTCCCGGCACCGTGATTGATATGGAGGCGCCGGGGTTTGCGCTGAAGTTCTGGAGCTGGGCCCCGGTGATCACCGGCGCAAACTGGGTGGAGACCGCCGAGCAGATCCTGCGGGATGAAGGCGGCAGTGTGGAGGACTGGAAAATTCAGGCGCCCTACGACTGGGACGGAACCTGGACGCAGCCCAACGAAGTGGAGCGGGCCTGGCACATTTATCTGGCCGGGCTGGATTCAGGATTCAATTATTACGGAGGACTCGGCAACGACGATGAAGTCAAACCCGCTCTGGCCACCACGCGGGCCATTCAATTGCTGCAGCCCTGGCTGACCCCCTCCCGGCGGGAGCAGGACCGCACCGCACCTTCGGTGCTCAAACCCCAGCGCTTTCCCTACAATCCGGGAGGATACACCTTCGGATGGTTTAATTCGATTCCCGGAGGGAATACCAGCTATCTGAAGAAAATGGGTTCCGAATTTTATATCTGGACCCATGCTTACGATCTCAGCGGCATATCGAGAATGACTCTGAAACTGCGGCTGGACGATGACGGATTCAATCCCCTGCAGGACAATGCCAACGAACGGTATGCGGGAGGAGACGGGGTCGGGAACTGGGTGGAGGTGAACATGGTTCAACGGACACTTCCGAATGATACGGCCTCTCTGAATGCGGCGGCGAACAACGGTCAGATTAATTATTTCATCACCCCGCCGGAACTCGCGGACTATTATTTTGTCAAAGTCACGGATACGGTATTGCCGGGCTTCCGGGGCCGTCTGATCGACTATTATATTGAGGCGGAAGACACTCTGGGGAATCTGCATAAATCGGAAATTCAGCATGTGTTTGTGGAGGATGATCTTGCGGTGACCGATCCGCCGGAAGTGCCGTCTGCACCGGTTGCAGTGGCGGCCGGCAGCCGCGCGGTCCAACTCAGCTGGGACCCCGTCTCCACGGCGGAGGGTTACCGCATTTTCCGGGACGGAGAAGAGATTGCAGAGCAGACCCTGCGCAGTTTTCTCGACGAGGGACTGGAACCGGAAACGGAATACATTTACCGGATTGCGGCCTTCAATGCGTATGGCAGTTCCGACGCCTCCCCTGAAACAGGGGTTACGACTACGGCCGCTCCGCTGCCGCCGGGGGTGCCTGCACCGCTCAGCGCCGAGGCGCTCTCCGACCGTACGGTTCAGCTGAACTGGGATGCGGTTTCCGGTGCGGCCCTCTACCGGATTTTCCGCAATGGCGCGGATGCGGGGGAGACGCAAACCCCGGGATTTACCGACGCCGGACTGGAGGCGGACACCATGTACACTTATCAGATCCGGGCCGAAAACGAGGGCGGCGTGTCGGAGCTCAGCGGGAGTGTCGGGGTGCGCACGGCGGTCACGCCTCCTGCGTTTCAACTGGGTACCGGAGCGGAACCAAGCGGATATTTGGTCGACAGCCCGGGAATGCGGATATTTGCCGCAGTGCGCGGCACCCTGCTTTTTGTGGGAACCTGGACCCCCTCCGGCGGGACAAATGATCACATGATTTTTGTCAGCGACCGGCGGGAGGCGGCGGCAGTGTCGGCCGCTCCCTGGAGCAAGGCGGGCACCACGGCCCATCCTTCGGGAAAACCCTATCTGGCCGCGGAGGCCGACAATCAGTACGTGGGCTGGTTCAATGTTCAGGGATCGGCGGAAGCCTGGCGGGATCCGCAGGCAGGAGGGCGCATGGAGGGGGTGATGGATATGGTGGAGGTGTTCGGGGCGGTTCCGGAGAGAATTTTCATTGCCGCGGTTGCGTATGAGACGGCGGCCAACGGCCGCATCGCCGCCCAGGCTCCGCTGGGGAATGACGATCCGAATCTCGATCCGGAGGAATTCATGGAGTTTGCGGTGGATGCACTCCGGGACAGCGCGGCGGACGGAGTGTTTGACCGTCTGGATCCGGACCGTGATTTTGTGGTCCGCCCGCTTGTGGAAGGGGGGAACCTTCCGGGCATCCGGGTTCCCGTGGTGCCGGGAAAATCATACCGTCTGCTTCAATCCAACGAACTGCAGGCCGGTGAGTGGACAGAAGTGATGCGTTTCCGCGCCGGATCCGGAGAAAACGAGAAAACAATAGAAATCCCGCTGTCATCCCCGTTTTCCTTTTACCGGTTGGAGGCGCTTCCCTAAGCTGCCGCCTGATTCCCGCCAGACTTTTCTGGGGTGCACAAAAAAACCCCGGTGGAGCCGGGGGTGAGGAGAAAAACAGGACAGGGCTGCAGTTATTCCGCAGCCGGCATCCCGGTCATGTCTGTCTCTGTTTCCTCGGTCTGAAGCGTTTCCGTTTCCGGAATTTCCACTTCGACGCTTTCCACGTCGGCCGCAGCCTCGGGAACCAGCGTCTCCTCCGCCGCGCTCATCACTGACGGAGCTGCGGGGGCGGGGACAGACAGTTTGTCCGCCCGCGAATACACTGCTGCCAGTGCGACGGTGTTGAGCAGGAAGATGGAGGCAAACACAATGGTGGCCTTGGTGAGCACGTTTCCGGTCCGGGCGCCGAAGAGCTGTTCGCTCATACCGCCTCCGCCCAGGGCGCCACCCAGTCCCCCTCCGCTTTTGGAGGGTTGAACCAGGATGATCAGGGTCAGCAGGATGCTGACCACGATCTCGACCGCGATTAAAAGTCCGATAAGAATATTCATACCGGCTCCTTACGCTTCAATTGCGGCTTTGACAATCCCAATAAAAGAAGTCGCATCCAGAGCGGCGCCTCCGATCAGACCGCCGTCAATATCCGGTTTGGAAAGCAGTTCCGCGGCATTGGAGGGTTTCATACTGCCACCGTACTGGATCCGGACCGCATCGGCCGTGGAGGCGTTGCTCCGTTCCTTGAGCAGACTGCGGATGAAAGCATGCACTTCCTGTGCCTGTTCGGGCGTGGCGGTTTTACCGGTGCCAATGGCCCATACAGGTTCATAGGCAATCACCACGGTTTTCAGATCCGCATCGGACAATCCGGCCAGTCCTCCGAGAATCTGCGTACGGATCACCTCTTCGATTTTTCCGGCTTCCCGCTCTTCGAGGGTTTCTCCCACGCAGACAATCGGCTTCAAACCGGCAGCCAGAGCGGCCACGGTTTTTTTGTTCACGGAGGCATCGGTTTCGCCGAAATACTGACGGCGTTCGCTGTGACCGAGGATGACGTAACGGCAGAACTGTTCCCGCAGCATTTCCGCGGAAATTTCCCCGGTGTAGGCGCCGGAGGGTTCGAAATGCATATTCTGGGCTCCGACGGCAATCTGGGTTCCCGAGACGGCCTGGCTCACCGCGCTGATCGCGGTGAAAGGCGGACAAAGAACGACATCCACTTTGGCCTCGGAGTCGAGGTCGCGTTTAATCGCGGTGGCGAGGTGTTCGGCCTCGGACACCGTTTTGTTCATTTTCCAGTTTCCGGCAATAATTTTTTTTCTCATGGGGTTTTCCTCAGGTTATTTGTCGGAGAGGGCGGCAAGTCCGGGGAGGATTTTTCCTTCCATCAGTTCCAGACTTGCACCGCCACCGGTGCTGATATGGGTGATTTTGTCATCGAGACCGGCTTTCTTGATCGCGGCCACGGAGTCGCCGCCGCCGATAATGCTGATACAGCCGGTGTTGTCGGCCACCGCCTGGGCGATGGCATTGGTTCCGTCGGCAAAGGGTGCCATTTCGAAGCAGCCCATCGGACCGTTCCAGACCACCGTTTTTGCCGCGGCAATTTCGTCGGCAAACAGTTTGCAGGTTTTGGGCCCGATGTCCATGCCTTCCCATCCGTCGGGAATATCGCCATCCACAAAGTCGGTGTTGCAGGTTTCGCTGAAGGCATCGCCGATTTTATTGTCGACGGGCAGGAGGAATTTCACGCCTTTGGCTTTGGCGTCGGCCATGATCTGTTTGGCCAGCTCCATTTTGTCATCCTCGTGAATAGATCCGCCGATCTTCTGACCCAGGGCCTTGAAGAAGGTGTAGGCCATCCCGCCGCCGATCAGAATGGTGTCGCACTTGTCCATCAGATTGATCACCACGTCAATTTTGCCGGAGATTTTGGCGCCGCCGATGATGGCCACGAAGGGATGTTCCGGGGCTTCCAGGGTTTTGGCAAGATAAGTGATTTCTTTTTCCAGCAGCAGACCGGCCGCACATTCCTCGATATATTCAGTCACGCCGGCGGTCGAGGCATGGGCGCGGTGCGCGGTGCCGAAAGCGTCATTCACATATACTTCGCCCAGAGAGGCCAGGGCTTTGGTGAATGCGGTTTTGGCTTCCTCGCTGCAGCCTTTTCCTTCCTCTTCGGCGTAAAAACGAAGATTTTCGAGCAGCATAATTTCGCCCGGCTTCAGGGCGGCGGCTTTGCTCTGGGCATCCTCGCCGACAGAGTCGGTGGCGAACAGAACCGGTTTTCCGATTTTTTCCGAGAGGGCGGCCGCAACCGGTTTGAGGGTGAATTCAGGTTTTACCTCTCCTTTGGGACGGCCGAGATGGCTCATCAGGATAATGGAGGCGTTGCGGTCCAGCAGATACTGGATGGTGGGAAGGGCGGCCTCAATGCGGGTGTCGTCGCCGACAGATCCGTCTTCGTTGACCGGCACGTTGAAATCCACGCGCATCAGCACTTTTTTGCCCTGAACATCGATATCTTTGACAGTTTTTTTATTCATGATTTTCTTTTCCTAAGCGCAACACATCCCGAAGGCTTCTGCGAAGCCTTCGGGATGCATCTTATTACGTTATGGGGTGTTCAACCTTTGCTGGCCACGTGGGCAATGAGGTCGAGAACTTTGTTGGAGTAACCCCATTCGTTGTCGTACCAGGCCACCACTTTCACGAAGTTGTCGTTGAGGGCAATTCCGGCATCGGCATCGAAGATGGAGGTTTCGGGCCAGGTGACGAAGTCACTGGAAACCACGGCATCTTCGGTGTAACCGAGTACGCCTTTCATCGGACCTTCAGAAGCCTCTTTGATGGCGGCTTTGATTTCCTCGTAGCTGGCACCTTTCTCCAGACGGCAGGTCAGATCCACGGCGGAAACGGTGGCGGTCGGGACCCGGAAGGCCATTCCGGTCAGTTTGCCGTTCAGTTCGGGTATCACTTTTCCAACCGCTTTGGCGGCACCGGTGCTGGAGGGGATAATGTTGTATCCGGCAGCCCGGCCCCCGCGCCAATCCTTCTTGGAAGGACCGTCCTGGGTTTTCTGGGTGGCGGTCACCGCATGAACGGTGGTCATCAGACCTTCCACAATTCCGAACTTGTCGTTCAGAACTTTAGCGATCGGTGCCAGACAGTTGGTGGTGCAGGAGGCGTTGGAGATCACATCCATGTCGGAGGTGTAGCTGTCCTGGTTCACGCCCATGACAAACATCGGCGCGTCGGCGGAAGGAGCGGAGATGATCACTTTTTTGGCGCCGCCTTTGAGGTGGGCGGAAGCTTTTTCGGTGGTGGTGAAGACGCCGGTGGACTCAACCACGTAGTCCGCACCGCAGGAGCTCCAGGCAATGTTGGCGGGGTCCATTTCGTTGAAAACGGCCACTTCTTTGCCGTTGACCATGAGTTTGCCGTCCACAATTTCAACCGTTCCGTCGAAACGGCCGTGAATGGTGTCGTATTTGATCATGTAGACCATGTATTCGAGATCGATGAAAGGGTCGTTCACACCCACGACTTCCACGGCCGGATTGTTCATAGAGGCGCGGAAGACCAGACGTCCAATGCGTCCAAATCCGTTAATTCCAACTTTTGCTGACATGTTACGTTTTCCTTTTTTAGGGAGTTACTTTTACGAAAGATCTTCATACCGCAGGAAACGGCACCCGCGCGCTATACCCCAGTCCCCTAAGGAGGTCAAACATGTTTCGGGAGTTTTTTCTGATAAATAAGACAAGGGATATCTTATATTGAAAGCGGCCCGGTCCAGGGATCAGAGGAAGTGGGGCTGTACGCGGTCGGCGCCCGCACAGGTCAACTCCTCTGCCGAAAAGGAACTGGAGATGGCGAGGCAGCGACATCCGGCGGCTTTGGCCGCCTGTACGCCGTGTACGGCATCCTCAACCACCAGACAGCGTTCCGGTGGAACGCCGACCCGCGCGGCGGCAGTGAGAAAGATTTCCGGATCAGGTTTTTTCCGCTGAATGTCGTCTCCGGTGATGCAGGTGTCGAATGATTCCGAAGGAAGGCCGATTTCCCGCAGGTTGCCGTCCATTTTCCGGCGGTCGGCGCTGGTGGCCACGGCGGTTTTCCACATCCGCTCTCTGCACATCTTTACAAATGACACTACGCCGGGAATCGGCTGCAGACGGCCTTTGATGATCTCGAGGTAAATGTCGTAGGTGGTCTGTTTGTCTCGGGGGAGGGTGAGGGTAAGCCCGTATTTCTCGGCCACTCCGCCCAGAAAACGGTCCTCGCCGGTGCCCACAAAGGGAAGTAAATCCGCAGCCTGCACTTTCATACCGTGTACATTCGCGAACATTCCCACCGCCGCCTCCGCAATAAAAGGTTCGTAGTCGCAGAGCACGCCGTCCATGTCGAGCAGGACCGCGGCGGGGTTCACCTTTTTCAGCCAGTCATCCAGATTCATACGCCTGCTTGGTCATTCCCGACTGAATGCCGTCTCAATGAGGCGGCATTTTCAGCGGGTATTTATTTTTTCAAAGAGGCGATACTCGGCTGATCCAGCAGGCCGCCGCGGGAGGGGAGTTTCTTCTCCGCATCCAGAATCCGGCGCAGTTTGCAGTCCGGCGCATCATGGGCATCCGAAAGCGGTTTGGCCGCGATATCCTCGATGCTCCACTTGCGGAGCAGATCCTTGACGCCTTCCTGAAACTGGACCATGGCCTGATGAAATCCGCAGGTGCGGCGCACCATACTGGCATCGGGAAATTCCCGGCAGTGATTGCCGATAATCGCGCCCTCACAGGCCTCCACAATTTCGAGCAGGGTGATGTCTTTCGGGTCACGGGCCAGAGAGAATCCTCCGCTGGCTCCACGGTGGGACTCCAGCAAATCCGCTTTGGCCAAGGTGCGCAGGATTTTGGAAGTATAGCTTTCCGAAGATCCCAGAGTCAGGGAAATCGGTTGAGGGGTGATCAGGGTGCCCTTCGGCATTCTGGAGAGCAGGACCAGACATTGAATGGCAATTTCGGTGGTTTTGGTGAGTAGCATGATGAGGCTCCGGTTTGATAAAATTAATGACAGCAGCTCCCGGCCCCGGAGAGATCGGGACTGAGGTAAGGAATATTTAAAGAGAGACCCCGAAGGATCAGAATGACCGCCACGATCAGCGTCACTCCGGGGATCACCCGGTGAAGAAAAGGTTGAAATCCGGGACGGCGCAGACTCAGTCCGCCCAGCGAAAGGGCGAACATCAGAGGCAGGGTTCCCAGTCCGAAGAAAAACATGTACAGCGCCCCCTCCAGCGCGCCGGACTGAAGAGATGCGGAGGCCAGGGCGGCGTAGACGAGTCCGCAGGGAAGCAGTCCGTTTAGCAGTCCGGTCTGAAACAGTCCCCGGAGGCTTCCGCGCTGCAGGATGCGGCCGAGGGCTTTCTGGACCGGCTGATAAAACCGGCGCAGCATCCAGGAGGGCAGCTGTTTGGCGGAGAGGAACACCGTGGCCAGCAACAGCAGTCCCAGCACAATGGATACCGCCTGCTGCAGTCCCGCGAGTTGCAGAACCCGTCCGAGCAGCCCCGCGAAAATTCCCATGCCGGCATAGGTGACGGCCCGGCCCAGATTATAGGCCAGACGGCCGGCGATCCGCTGACGCAGCGGGCTTCCGGCGCGGGTGGGAAGGGCCAGCGCCAGCGGTCCGCACATCCCGAGGCAGTGCAGACTTCCGATGGCGCCCAGCGCGAGGGCAGATCCGATGGCAGCGGCATGAATCATGGGATAAACAAATCCTCCTGAAAGTAATAGGGACGGTTTTCGTATTCCCAGCTGATTTTTGCCAGCCATTTTCCCGGATGCAGACTCAGCGTGGAGAGCACGGAGGGAACCCCGTCCTCCTGCAGGGCGTATTTCAGATCCAGCCGGGCATCCGAAGGACGGTACAGTTTTAAGACCGCGCCCCGGGCCTCCCGGGGCAAATAAACAATCAACCGGTGGTTTTCGGCATCCAGCGTGATGCGGGGAGGCTGCTCCAGCGCTTTGGTGCGGGCGAGAGCGGCCTGATGGGCGTCGTGGTTCAGTCCGTCCGCATAATAGCTGCTGCTGACCAGATCATGATTCATGCCCATGGATTTCTTCACAAACCAGATACAGACTCCGATCAGAAAAACAAACCACAGGGTGATGGCCACCGGCCAGGGGTTGAATCTTTTTTTCATTTTCCGCCTCCCGGAGCCAGAAAGGTGGTGGTCTGGGTGTCCACAATCCGCCCGTCCACTTTGAGTCCGATTTTCACATCGGTTTCTTTTCCCCGGAGCTGATCCGGCGCCAGGGTGATCACCACAATGGTGCTGGCCTCCTCCTGCGGAGCCATCTGCAAATGCTGGTCGCTGTAAAGCATCTGTCCTTCGACATTGAGGAGCTCCAGCGTGCCGTCGAGTTCACGTCCGGTTTTGTTCAGAAAGCGGCCTTCAAACATATTGGTCACTTTTCCGTCCGGCATCACCTGAAACCAGGTGCCCCGCACCCGCAGCAGATCCATATTGACCGTGTCGCGGGCGATCAGCAGTCCGCTCAGGAGCAGCAGCAGAGCAGAAAGCAGAATTCCGTAGGCTTTGAGGCGTGGGGTGAAGATCAGTTTTTTGCTTTTGCCCTCAATCTGATTCATCGAGGCGTAGCGGATGAGTCCGGGTGCGCGGCCCACTTTGTGCATCACCGAGTTGCAGGCATCAATACAGTTGGTGCAGTTGACACATTCCATCTGGGTTCCGTTACGGATATCGATTCCGGTGGGACAGACGGTGACGCAGAGGTTGCAGTCGACGCAGTCGCCTTTTCCGATGGAAAGCCGCTCCTCCCAGCTTTCGCCTTTGAGTTTGCGGGCCCGCTGCTCTCCGCGTTTGTGGTCATAGGCCACGACCAGAGAGTTTTCGTCGAGAAGCACCGACTGGAAACGTCCGTAGGGACAGACGAAGGTGCAGGCCTGCTCGCGGAAACGGGCGAAAATACTGTAGAAAAGTCCGGTGAAAAGCAGCAGAGCGAAAAAGCCGCCGGGGTGACGGGTGGGCGGGTCGCTGATCAGCCCAAGCAGGGCATCTCCTCCAATCACATAGCCGAGCAGCAGATTGGCCACGAAGAAGGAAAACACAAAAAATATTCCATGTTTGATCGCCTTTTTGGTGATTTTCTCCTGGGTCCAGGGGGCCTGATTGAGCTTCTGCTGTTCCCGGGCATCGCCTTCGATGGCATACTCGATTTTTCGGAACACCATTTCCATCAGCACCGTCTGCGGGCAGAGCCATCCGCACCAGATCCGCCCCCAGGCCGCGGTGAAAAAAACGGTCATGACAAAACCCGTAATCATGGCCAGAGCGAATAAATAAAAGTCCTGCGGCCAGAACATGATTCCGAAGATGGAGAATTTCCGCTCCACAATATTCATCATCAGCAAAGGATTTCCGCCGATTTCCAGAAAAGGACCGGTCACCAGAATCAGGAGCAGCAGATAAGAAAGCCAGGTGCGCAGCTGATAATAATTGGGGGCATCCGGAGAGGCCGCTTTGCCGGTGGGCGGCTTGCGGGGATACATCCAGATACGTTTGCCGGCAGAATCAACTGTCGGAATTGTATTTCTAAAGTTCTCGGGCTGGTCGGTCATCGGGTGAAAGAATTTGGAGTGCTGAAGCTTGCTTCAGCTTTCGGGGGGAGAAAGCTTGCTTTCCCGGGGTAAAAATCACCGAAGCAAGCTTCCGCACTCCAGGGAGCTTCGCTCATAACGGATACTCCGGTGAATCACTCCCCGCCACCAATTCCCCTTCCGGGGCGCGGGGATCGGGCGGATTGCTGCCGCGGATACTGTAAATGTAACTGGCCACGGCGTGACGCTGGCGGAGAGAGAGGCTGGATTCCCAGGCCTGCATTCCCTTGGCCAGGACTCCTTTGGCGATCACCTGCATGTTGTCCTCAAAGGCTGCGCCATGAATCCAGTAGGCGTCGGTGAGATTGGGTCCGATCAATCCGCGGCCCGTGCTGTGATGGCAGCTGGCGCAGTTGGCCAGATAGATTTCATTTCCCTCCGCCAGCACTTCGGGCAGGGTGGAGGGCCGGGAGAGATCGAGATTCGCGAGCAGGGCCGACTGGCGGGCGGCCTGCGCGGCTTCAGCCTGCGCCTTCATGTCCGCGTATTTCCGCTCCTGGCCTTTTCCCAGTCCCAGCACATGAAACCAGATCAGATACACCACCGCAAACACGATGCTCAGCTGGAACAGGATCACCCACCAGCGGGGAAGCTGGTTGTCGAGTTCCTGAATGCCGTCATGCTCGGAGACAACGGTTTCATCATATTCAGCCATGGCGGAGATCTCCTGATTGAGGGGCGCAAGGGGTACCGTCCTCCAGAGGCATTGCCGCCATGTGAGCGGCGTGTCCTTTCCGGATGCGGAGCACCCAGAGGAAAACGGTGGTGAAAAACAAAACAAACACCACCAGGGAAATCACCGGATACAATCCGATCCCCTCGATGGATCTCAGTACGTCTTTGTACATTACAGCTCCTCCTCATAGGGGACTTCTTTCGTGGCATCCACACCCAGCCGCTGCAGATAGGCGATGAGAGCAATGATTTCACGGTCCGCCTGAATCTCCTCCGCCCGGTCCGGCAACTGGGTGCGGAGTTCCTCCGCGATCTGTTCGGCCTGCTCCTGAAGCCGGGTCACCGCGATCTCCTCAAAATACATGGGATAGGGAACCCCGAGCTTGCGCATGACGGTGATCTTTTTCGCAGTGTCTTTGGTCCGGAGTTTGTTGCGGAGCAGCCAGGGATAATCCGGCATGATGGAGCCGGGGGAGGTGGACTGGGGGCGTTCCATGTGCAGATAGTGCCAGGCATGATTGCGTCCCACCACGCCCTCGCGGGCCAAATCCGGTCCGGTGCGTTTGGATCCCCAGAGGAAAGGATGGTCAAATACGAATTCTCCCGCTTTGCTGTAATCCCCGTAGCGGGCGGTTTCGGAACGGAAGGGGCGCACCATCTGCGAGTGACACTGCACACATCCTTCACGGATGTACAGATCCCGTCCCTCCAGCTCCAGCGGCGAGTAGGGTGTCACCGATGTGAGGGTGGGGACATTCGATTTGATCAGATACAGCGGAACCAGTTCCGCCAGACCTCCGATCAGAATGGCCACGGTGGTCAGCACCGTGAAGATCAGCGGCAGACGCTCCAGTTTGCGGTGTTTGTAGGCGTGGGCCTCGTATTCCGCCGAAGGCATGGGCTGATCGCGCAGGGCGGGGGCGGAGGCTTCGGTTTCCGCTTCGAAACTTCCCTGCTGGACCGTTTTCCAGAGATTGACCCCCATGAACACCGTACTGGCCAGATAAAGGGTTCCGCCAATGGCGCGCATCGCATAGAACGGAATCAGTTTGGTGACCGTGTCGAGGAAGTTCGGATAGGCGAGCACCCCTTCATCGGTGAACTGTTTCCACATCAGACTCTGGGTCACCCCGGCCCAGTACAGCGGCACCACATAAATCAGGATGCCGGTGAGTCCGATCCAGAAATGAATGTTGGCCCATTTTTTGTTATAGAGTTCCGTGCGGTAAAGCACCGGGATCAGCCAGTAAAGAATCCCGAAGGTCATGAAACCGTTCCAGCCCAGTGCGCCCACATGCACGTGGGCGATGGTCCAGTCGGTGTAGTGGGAGAGGGCGTTGACGGATTTGATGGACAGCATCGGGCCTTCGAGCGTGGCCATCCCGTAGGCGGTGACTCCGACCACGAGAAACTTGAGCACCGGCTCCTCGCGGACTTTGTCCCAGGCTCCGCGCAGAGTGAGCAGTCCGTTGAGCATTCCGCCCCAGCTGGGGGCGATCAGCATGAGCGAAAACACCATGCCCAGACTCTGCGCCCAGTCCGGCAGTGCGGTGAACAGCAGATGGTGGGGACCGGCCCAGATGTAAATAAAGATCAGGGCCCAGAAGTGGATAATGGAAAGACGGTAGCTGAACACCGGACGGTTGGCGGCCTTGGGCAGATAATAATACATCAGACCCAGATAGGGTGTGGTCAGGAAAAAGGCCACCGCGTTGTGACCGTACCACCACTGCACCAGCGCGTCCTGAACCCCGGCGTACACCGAGTAACTCTTCATCAGGGTCACCGGCGCCTCCAGCGAATTGAAAATGTGCAGCACCGCCACCGTGATGATCGTGGCGATATAGAACCACAGCGCCACGTACATGTGACGCTCCCGGCGCCGCCAGAGCGTGCCGAAGAAATTGAGGGCAAACACCACCCAGACCAGGGTGATCAGAATGTCGATCGGCCATTCCAGCTCTGCGTACTCTTTGCTGGTGGTGCGGCCGGCGGGCAGGGAGACCGCGGCCAGGACAATGATCAGCTGCCAGCCCCAGAAATGAATCCGGCTCAGCAGATCATTGAACATCCGGGCTTTGCAGAGCCGCTGGGTGGAATGATACACCCCCATAAAAATGGCATTGCCTACAAAGGCGAAAATCACCGCATTGGTATGCAGAGGGCGGAGGCGGCCGAAACTCAGAAACGGACCGAGATTCAGGGAGGGGATGATCAGTTGAAAGGCAATGATCACACCCACCAGCATCCCCACCACTCCCCAGATCACGGAGGCAAAGGCAAAATCGCGGACGATGCGGTTGTCGTAGCGGAAGGTTTCCACTTGGCTCATAATCGGAATTCCTTTTGGGGAGGTTCGGACGGGGCTTCAGCCCCTCCGGAGGGTTCATCATCGTGTAACATGCGCAGGGCCGGAGTCACCGGATCATCAAACTGACCCTGATGCACGGACCACAGAAATGCGGCGAGAAAACAAAGCGCCAGCGTGAGACTGGCGGCCAGCAGGATCAGAATCGCACTCATGCGTCGCCCCCCTTCCGGAAGGCCGGAGCCGGAATGATTCTGAATCGAAAACTGGAGACAACAAACTGCATGCGGAAGTATTCTTACAATAGAGGATAAGAGATATCCGATATAGCATTTCAATCCGATAGTCAAGCCCCTGAAAGCGGGTCGGGGAAATAATTTTTTGTACCAATGGCTTTTATATCAGAGTCCCGCTATCCGGGCTGCGAGGCGGGTGCCGAGGACGCTGATCAGAAGGACGCTGACAGAACTGAGCGGCATGAGGACGGCGGCGATGAGCGGGGAGAGTTGTCCGCTGGCCGCAATGCTGATGCCCACCACGTTGTAGAGCAGAGATACGGTGAAACTGATCAGCACCACCCGGGTGGTCAGGCGGGAAAACCGGAGAAAGCGGGGGAGCTGATGGAGATGGCGGGCATCGAGAATCGCATCGCAGGCGGGGCTGAAAGCCTGAATATCCTCGGTGACCGCCACCCCCACATCGCTGTGCCGCAGGGCGCCGGCATCGTTGAGTCCGTCCCCGAGCATCATCACGGGTTTTCCGTCGGCCCGCAACTGATCAATGGCCGCCAGTTTATCCGCCGGGGACAGTTCCGGCCGGGCGTCGGCACAGCCCGGGAACCATTCCCGGAGCCGTTTGAGACCTGCGGCCCGGTCGCCGGTGAGCACCGTGAGATCATAGCGGTTTTTCAGGGCGGGCATGGAGGCGGCCATTCCCTCCCGGGGTGCGTCCTCAAAAACGAAGCCTCCCTGAATCTCCTCGCCCACCGCCAGCCAGGTCTGCACTTCCCCGTCGGTTTCCGGAAGGGTGAGACCGCACTCCCGCATCCAGGCGGCGGATCCCAGGCGCAGATGCCGATTCCCCTGCCAGCCCTCCATCCCTTTTCCGGCAAGTTCATTCAGGTTCTCCGGGGAGATCTCCTCGGCCTGCAGATGGGCGGCAATCGCCCGGCTCAGCGGATGGGTCGAAGCGCCGGCCAGGCCGCGAACCGCTCCCTCCAGTTCCGGATCCAGGGCTTTTCCCTGCCAGCGGACGCTGCCGAGTCCGCCGCGGGTAAGGGTTCCGGTTTTGTCAAAGGCCAAATGCCGCACCCGGGCCATGCCCTCCACCACGTACCCGTTTTTGAGATAGAAACCGAAGGGACGGTATACGCGCAGCGCCGTTCCGAAGGCGAAGGGGGCGGAGAGGGCGAGCGCACAGGGACAGGCCACAATCAGCACGGCGGACAGGGCGCGGAGGGCTTCGGAACTGTCTTTGAACAGCCAGAATCCTCCGGTCAGCAGGGCAACCGTCACCACCACCCAGGTGAAAACCCGGCTTACCTGACGGGTCATCTGATCAAAGTGCAGTTCATTATCTTTGCGGAAACTTTCATGATTCCACAGGGAGGTGAGGTAGCTGTGGCTGACTTCTTTGATCACATCGACCTCAATGGTTCCGCCGTGATGCCGGCCACCGGCATACAGGGTTTCTCCGGTGAAGTGCTCCTCCGGTTTGGACTCTCCGGTGACAAAACTGTAATCGATCAGAGCGTTTCCTTTGATCAGCACCGCATCTGCCGGCACAATTTCCCCGTTGCGGATACAAATCCGGTCCCCGGGAACAAGTTGATCCAGAGAAAGGGTTTGCCGGCTTCCATCCGGAAGGATTTTCAAGGCGGCCAGCGGAAAATAGCTGGTGTAATCCCGGTCAAAGGACAGCGCATCGAAAGTGCGGCGCTGAAAATTTTTCCCCAGCAGCAGAAAAAAAACCAGTCCGGCCATGGAATCCAGATACCCGTGTCCCCAGCCGAGCAGGATATCCAGGCTGCTTTGGAGGAACAGCGCGGAGATGCCGAGGGCGATGGGCACATCGATACTCATTTCCCGGTGTTTCAGCCCCAGCCAGGCGGAGCGGAAATATTCCCTTGCACTGAACAGAAGCACCGGCAGAGAGAGCACCCAGCTGATGCCGCCGAACACGGCGGGCAGCCAGGGGGTATCATCGAGATCCAGCCCCAGATAGCCCGGAAAGGAGAGCAGCATGATATTTCCAAAGGCAAAACCGGCGATCCCGAGCTGCATCAGCTCCCTTCTCCGGGTGTGATCGACCCGCCGCTCCTGAATCTGCTGCAGACGGAATTCCGGCGGATAGCCCAGCCGGGCGAGCAGGTTGGCAATCTCCACCAGGCTGACTTTGCTTTCGGTGAAAGGAACGGAAAGTGTTTTGCGGGTGAAATTGACCTCCGCATGTCCAATCCCCTCGTTGAGTTTGTACAGACGCTCCAGCAGCCAGACGCAGGCCCACAGTGGATCTGGGGGAGGTGGAGGGTGATGCGGGTGGTATGGCCGTCGCTGAAATCAATCAGCTTCCGTTTGACTTCGGGGTCGGCCAGAAAATCATAGGCCTGCGCCTCCGGACTCTGATCCGCCCGTTGGCCCGCCTGCGCATCCAGTTCGTAGAATTTTTCCAGACCGCTCCCATGCAGGATCCGGTACACCATGGCGCAGCCCCGGCAGCAGAAGGCATTCTGCTCCTCGTACACGCCGGTTTTTCCGCAGAGGGTCTGGCAATGAACGCAGGGCGCATCAGGGGGAGGCGATTCAGAGGCTTGGGAAGACATACGATACGAATACCTCCACGGACAGTGAGGTCAAGATAGGGCCGGGCGAATGTTATGCGACCGAATGCATGCTTCGATATAAATTCCCGCTGGCGGAATTGCAAAAACCAGTTACCGTA
>JBMTJR010000016.1:0-17161 GCA_049438565.1 Kiritimatiellia bacterium | reverse complement strand
ACAGCATCCCGGCAAAAATCGCCATACAGGAGCGGAGAATGGTTTTGCGCAGATCCTCCAAATGATCGAGGATGGACATTTCCGAATCAGAGCGCATCTTTTTCCTCCGCGTCCGTTTCAGGGTTCCGGCCGGACGCTTCGGCCTCTGGCTGATCCGGATCGGGCTGAATTTGTTTGCGCTCCACCGTATGTTCCCGGGTACTTTCCTCCCATTCGAGGCGGGCCTGATGAAAAGGCTCTCCGGCATCGGTGATTTCCCGCTGAATTTCGTTGGAGATTTGCCGGAGTTTTTCCGACCAGCGGCCCAGCGTGCGCAGGGTCTGCGGCAAAGATTTCGCTCCGAACAGAATCAGGATCGCCAGCAGCACGACCGCGGCCTCCATCGGGGAGCCTCCGAGGGCGTTGAGGAAAGCGGAATGAAAGAGATTGGACATCGCACTTGAAATTAGCGGAATTTGTGGAATGATCCAGTACGATTCACACCAAGTTTATTTATGAAATCCCTCGAACTCCTCGCCCTGACTCCCGGCATCCCTGAACTGATTATCGTTCTGGTGGTGATTCTGATTCTGTTTGGACCCAAAAAACTTCCCGATCTGTCCCGGGCCATCGGGAAAAGTATCGGCGAATTCAAGCGGGGCCGGCGGGAAGTGGATGAGGAAATGAAAAATCTGGTAAAAGAAGAAGAGGATGAGCCCTCCTCTTCCAACCGAAATCTTTGAGATTTTTCATGAAAACCATTTATCTCCTCCGGCATGCGAAGTCATCCTGGAAGGATGATGAACTTTCGGACCGTGACCGTCCGCTCAAACATAAGGGTCACTTTCAGGCCGAGATGATGTCCAGTCATCTTTCCACCCTGCTCCCCGCTCCCCAGAAGGTTCTGTGCAGCCCCGCCCGGCGGACCCGGGAAACTTTCGCTTATTTTCAACAGGCCTGGAATCTGAAACCCGCGCAGGTCCATTTTGAGCCGTCTCTTTATCTGGCGGTCTGGAAAGACCTTTTTCAGGCGGTGCAGTCGCTGTCCGGAAGCAAAGAAATTCTCATGCTGGTGGGACACAATCCCGGTCTGACCGATTTTGCCCGCAAATTGCTCTGTGCGGAAAGTGAAGAGCTGGAAACCCTGCGCACCTGTGCTTTTCTGCAGTTTGATTTCGAGGTGGCCTCCTGGAAAGAAATCACCCCGCATACCGGACGGCTGAAGCTGACCCTGCGGCCCAAGGATCTGGAGCGTTAGAAGATGCAGCAGATTCGGGATCCCGGGGAGATGCAGGCCGAGGCGCTGCGCTGGAGGAAACAGGAGATCAGAGTGGGACTGGTGCCCACCATGGGTTTTCTGCATGAGGGTCATCTGTCCCTGGTGCGCCTCGCCCGTGAACAGGCAGACCGGGTGGTGCTCAGCCTGTTTGTGAATCCCACTCAGTTCGGACCCGGCGAGGATCTGGACCGCTATCCGAAAAATATTGAGCGGGACATGGAACTCTGCCGGGCGGAAGGGGTCGATGTCCTGTTTATGCCGGAGGCGAACCGGGTGTATGCGCAAGACGCCACGGTGTTTGTGCAGGAGGAGGAGCTGTCAAAAGGACTCTGCGGTTTAAGCCGTCCCGTGCATTTCCGCGGTGTGCTTACCGTGGTGGCCAAACTGTTTCATCTCTGTCTTCCGGATCTGGCGGTATTTGGAGAGAAAGACGCCCAGCAGCTTCGTCTGATCCGCCGCATGGTCCGCGATCTGAATTTTCCGATTGAAATTGTTTCCGGCCCTATCGTGCGGGAGGCGGACGGGGTGGCGATGAGTTCACGGAACAGCAATTTAAGCCCCGAAGCACGGGCACAGGCCCCGGTTTTGCGGAGAACTCTGTTGGCGCTTGCGGAACAGGTGAAAAAGGGAGAACGCGATCCCGTCCGTTTGCGGGAACAGGTCATGGAAAATCTGCGCTCTGCGCCTCTGGGCCGTCTGGACTATCTGGAGCTGGTCGATGATGAGACCCTGCAACCCGTGGAGCAAATTGGAGAACGGCCGGTTCTGGCCGCCATGGCGGTTCATTTTCCCGGGGCAAGGCTGATTGATAATCTGGTGATCTGAATGAAGCTGGACCGGGGGCATGCTGCCCCCGCAATTCGCCGCAGTGAACTTTATTTCAGGAACCGTGCAGCCTGTTTCGGATCAGGCAGGGGACAGCTTTCGTCCTGACCAAACCACCGATAACGGTTTTTGGCAATCCACCGATAGACCGGCCGGTGCAGAAATCCGGGCAGAAAACGCAAACTGTATCCGAGTCGCCAGGGGTACCGCAGATAAGCGCAGACCCGGAATGCGGCGTCGGATGCGGTAGAAAACCCATGCTCCTCCAGTAGAATCATGGCGTCGGTGCCGGGTGGAAGGTTCAGAGACGCGGTCCGGCGCTGTCCGGTTTCGGACTGCAGGGAGGCAAAGTGGAGTACAGATGCTTTTTCATGCCGGAGAATAAACCGGACCGAACGCTGACAAAGCGTGCAGGGACCGTCAAACAGCAGCAGCGGGAGTTCACTCATGGAGAGTGGACCGCCCCGGCCGGAGGGGCGACAATGGTGTGGCTGGTATTCGAAAGTGTCCGTTCCAGGAGCTCGGCAGTCAGCCAGAGGAAAATCATGAGGATGATGAACGGTAACAATTGTTTGAGAACTTCGCGGAGCATTGTATGAGAACTTTATCATGACTGAGGAAAATTACGAATGAGAATTTTAGTTGCAGGCACCGGTTTTTCCGGAAGCAGAATCCTCCGCACCCTGGCCGGTGCGGGACATGAAGTCTGGGGAATGAATCGAAGCGGTGTTCTGTCCGGATGGACCCCGGAGCGCATTTTCAGAGGAGACGTGCTCGATCCGGACAGTTTGCGTACCTTGCGGGAGCTGCCAGCGATGGATTTGCTGATTTCCACCCTCTCCGGCACTGGACAGCAGGATCCGCAGGCCTATCGGAGTGTCTATGTGGATGGTCCGGGGCGGATTGCGGAAATGCTGCGCTGGCGCGACCGCTCCCGCATCTGGATGCTGGGAAGCACGGGCGTCTACGGAGTGAAAGACGGAAGCTGGGTGGATGAGCAGAGCCCGGCCCAACCCCTGCATCGCAATGGAGAAGTGCAGCTGGCTGCGGAGGAGGCGCTGGGGAAGAGTTTTGATGAAATCAGCGTTCTCCGTCTGAGCGGACTGTACGGCCCCGGCCGCACCCGCCTGATCCGTCAGGCCCTGCGGAAACGCAGCTTTTTGAAGCCGGAGATCTGGTCAAATCAGATCCATGTGGAGGATGTGGCCGGGCTGATCGGGTTTCTGGCCGGACGGGAGTTGCCTCCGCCCTCCCTGCTGCTGGTGAGTGATGTCCGGCCCGCCCTGCGGCGGGAGATTTTTTCCTGGGTGCGCGAACAGACCGCCTGTCCGGAGGGATGCTACGACGAGGATCATCCCCGACGCGCCGGAAGTGACCGGGGAAACAAACGGGTGAACAGTGGAAGGATGCAGTCTCTGGGCTATTTCCTCCGTTATCCTACGTATCGGGAGGGATTGACTCCGTATCTGGAGGCTCCGTCTTCTCCGGACCTCTGATTATTTTTGCGTTTTACTTCTGTCGGAAAATCCAGAAACGCTCCCGTCCGGCCAGATCTTTCTGTCCCCGGATCTCCCATCCCAGTGCGTCTGCCGCCTGTTTCCAGACCGGGCCCTGGGTTTCACCGGTCTCCAGCAGCAGATGTCCCCCGGGGGCGAGAAACGCTTTGGCCTCCTGCAGCAGACGCAGAATCAGATCGGTGCCCTCCGGTCCTGAAAACAGAGCCATCGGCGGTTCAAAGTCCCGGACCGTTGCCGGCAGAGAGGGGGCTTCATTTTCTCCGATGTACGGAAGATTCGCGATCAGAAGTTCCCAGCTTCGGAAAGGTTCTCCGGACAGCAGATCCTGCTGACGGAATGCGACATCCAGATTCAGCCGCGCCGCGTTTTCCCGGGCCAGCTCCACTGCGTCGGCGGAAAGATCGACTCCCTCCACCCGGCAGTCGGGCCGTTCGTGTTTGAGCGCGAGCGCGATACAGCCGCTTCCGGTTCCCAGGTCCAGAACGGCGGCGCCGGGAGGGAGAAGCCGGTCCAGGGCGATTTGCACCAGCTGCTCGGTTTCCGGCCGGGGAATCAGCACCCGGGAATCCACCTTCAGCTCAAGATCCCGGAACGGAGCCCGTCCGCAAAGGTATTGCACGGGTTCAGCCGCCGCGAGGCGCTGCAGGGCGCTTTCGAAAGTGCGGACGGTTTCCGGATCGGGAATCTCATCCAGGGGGAGCTGGGTGAGCGGACGGTTCAGCGTGTCGGAAAGCCACCAGAGAAGAACGCTGCGTTCGACATTTTCCGCAGCTTCCCGGATCAGCACTTTCCAGGTTTTATTCATGGTTCAGCTGGGTCTGCAGCTGTTCATCCATGTCGTGCTCGAAGAGGGGATCGATCAGCTGATCCAGATTTCCCTCCATAATGGAGGCCAGCGCGTAGAGGGTGAGGCCGATGCGGTGATCCGTCAGGCGGTTTTGCGGGAAATTATAGGTGCGGATCCGCTCGGACCGGTCTCCGGTTCCAATCATGTTTTTCCGGTCCCCGGCGCGTTTGGCGTCCTCTTCCTGACGCTGTTTGTCCAGCAGGCGGGCCTGCAGGACTTTCATGGCCTTCTCGCGGTTGCGGTGCTGGGATTTTTCATCCTGACACTGCACGACCAGTCCGGTGGGAAGGTGGGTGAGGCGGATGGCGCTGTCGGTTGTATTGACCGATTGTCCGCCGGGGCCGGAGCTGCGGAAGACATCGCAGCGGACTTCCTCGGCGGGAATTTTGATTTCATCCACTTCCTCCACTTCCGGCAGTACAGCCACGGTGGCGGCGGAGGTGTGGACCCGTCCCTGGGTTTCGGTGGCGGGTACCCGCTGGACGCGGTGGACGCCGCTCTCGTATTTGAGCTGTTTATAAATTTCCTCGCCCTGAATGGAGGCGATGATTTCCTTGTATCCGCCGAGTTCGGAGGGACTGGCATCGAGAATTTTACAATCCCAGCCGCGGGATTCCGCGTAGCGCTGATACATGCGGAAAAGATCTCCGGCAAAAATGGCCGCCTCGTCGCCTCCGGTTCCGGCCCGGATTTCCATGATAACGCCCCGTTCATCGCGGGGGTCCGGCGTCAGCAGCGCCACTTTCAGCGCCTTTTCGGCCTCCGGCAGTCTGGCCTGCAGTTCCTCCAGTTCGAGCGCCGCCATTTCCTGCATTTCCGGACCCAGAGAGCTGTCCTCCAGCATTTCCGTGGTTTGCCCGATCTGCTCGGTGAGACTCACATAGACCTTGCCCAGGTCTCTCAGACTTTTGGTCTGTTTGTGTTCCTTGAGAATTTCCCGCATACGGTTCTGATCGGTCGCGATCTCCGGGGTGCCCATCTGATTTTCCAGCTCGTGGAGCCGGGCATTCAGTTTTTGGAGATAAGCGGCATCAATCATGACAGCGGGGCGTGGACACAAAACGAGCCGTCCAGCGCCCGGTGAAGGCGAAGACGGCCCGCGGCAGAGCTTCCGAAATCAGCGGCGACGGCCGTATTTCTTGTTGAAACGGTCCACGCGTCCTTCGGTGTCAATCAGCTTGGAGTTGCCGGTGTAGAAAGGATGGCAGGTGCCGCAGGTATTGATATGCATTTCCGCACGGGTGGAGCGGGTCTCATGCACCGCGCCGCAGGCGCAAAACACTTTGGCATCAACATATTCGGGGTGGATATCGGTTTTCATAGGGAATTCCTCGGAAAATTTTTGAGAGAGCTGGGTTCTATAGAGGGTTTGCCCGGACATGGCAAGCGGAAAGATGGGGCATTCTTGAATTAAACCACCGCATTCTTTGCGGAATTTGAGTTGCGAAATCTAGGCGGGGAGCGCATGGATAGGCTTTGTTCAACCCAGGAAATTTTATGCTCTCACAAAACGAATATTTTGATGGAAAAGTGAAATCCATTGGCTTTCAGGCCTCGATTGGCCGGGCCACGGTCGGGGTCATGGAGCCCGGAGAATATGAATTCGGCACCTCCTGTCCTGAAATCATGCAGGTGATCAGCGGTTCTCTGACCGTTCAGCTGCCGGGCAGTGCCACGGAAACCGTATTTCACCCCGGCGAACGCTTTGAGGTGGAAGGCGGGGTTTCTTTCAAAGTGAAAACCACGGAGGCCTCCTCCTACCTTTGTCTGTACGGTGAGTGAACAGGCGGTCCATGTGGATCTGGGCGACCGCGCCTATGACATTGTCATCGGGAGCGGGGTGCTTTCAGAGATCGGTTCGCACTGCGCGGAGTGTTTCGGCAGCGGCCGCCGGGTGCTGCTGGTCAGCGATGTCAACGTGGCCGATTATTATGTTTCGGGCACGGAGGCGCTGTTGCTGGGAGCTGGATTTCAGGTCAGTGTGCGGGTCCTGCCCGCAGGGGAGTCCACTAAATCTGTCCAATATCTGGCGGAACTCTGGGAAGCGGCCGTCGAGGCCCGGCTGGACCGCAAAAGTTTTCTCATCGCGCTGGGCGGCGGCGTGATCGGGGATCTGGCCGGGTTTGCCGCCGCCTCTTTTCTGCGGGGCGTTCCTTTTGTGCAGGTGCCCACCTCGCTGCTGGCCATGGTCGATTCGGCGGTGGGTGGGAAAACCGGCATGAATCTTCCGCAGGGAAAAAATCTGGTCGGCGCGTTTCATCAGCCTGCACTGGTGCTGGCCGATCTCTCCGTGCTCAGCACCCTCCCGGTCCGCGAACAGCATGCGGGCATGGCCGAAGTGATTAAATACGGAATGATTTGGGACGCGGGGCTGCTCGATTTTATTGAGAAGCATCTGGATGCGATCCGCGCGCTGGACGGGGACACGCTGCGCCATCTGGTTCAGCGCTCCTGTGAAATCAAAGCCGAGGTGGTGCGTCAGGATGAACGGGAAGGCGGACTGCGGGCGGTGCTCAATTTTGGTCACACCCTCGGGCATGCGATCGAAAATGTCTGCGGCTACGGGGAGTGGCTGCACGGGGAGGCCATCTCCATCGGCATGGTATATGCCGCCCGGGTCTCCGAGGCGGTCAATGGATTTCCCTCATCGGAAACCGAACGGCTGATCCGGATCCTGCAGGCTTTCGAACTTCCGGTCTCCTGGAAAGGGATCGGGTGGGACGCACTTTACACCGCGATGACAGCGGACAAAAAAGCGGAGAATGCTTTTCCGCGCTTTGTGCTGGCCCGGGAGCCGGGCCGGGTGGATTTGCCCGTGGAGGTGTCGGCAGAGCTCCTGAAGAGGGTCTACGATGACGGAGCGTGAGGCGCTCATTGCCCTGAATATGGTGGAGGGAATCGGTCCGGTCCGGGTGCGGGAACTGATGCAGGTGCTGGGTTCCGCCGCGAACATTCTGGAGGCGGATGTGGCGGACTGGGTGCAGGCCAAAGGTGTGGGGCAGACCCTGGCCGAAAAACTTAAATCCCGTCTGCGCGGACTGGATGTGGAGGCGGAACTGCGCCGTGCGGAGAAGCTGGGGGCCCGGGTGATCACCCAGCTGGATCCGGAGTATCCGGAGCTGTTGCGCAGCATTCATGATCCCCCGCTGGCCCTCTATGTGAAAGGAACCCTGTGTGCGCAGGACCGGCACGCCATCGCGGTGGTGGGATCCCGGCGCTGCACCCATTACGGAACCCAGGTCGCCGACCGCCTCAGCTTTCAGCTCGCCAAGCAGGGTTATACCGTGGTCAGCGGACTCGCCCGGGGCATTGATGCCGCCGGACACCAGGGAGCCCTGAAAGGGGGCGGAAGAACCCTGGCGGTGCTGGGCACCGGCATCGACCAGATTTATCCCGCCGAACATGAAAAACTGGCCCGGTCCATTGAGGAAAACGGTGCGCTGATCAGCGAATTCCCGATCGGATTCAAGCCCACCCGTCAGAGTTTTCCGCAGCGGAACCGGATTTGTGCCGGACTCTGTGGCGGGATCCTGGTGGTGGAGGCGGCCCGCGGCTCCGGAGCGATGATGACCGTGGATTTTGCCACCGAATTCGGACGGCTGGTGTTTGCGGTGCCGGGGCGAATTGACAATCCCAGCGCGGGGGGGTGCAACGGACTGATCAAAAACGGGGCCAAGCTGGTGGAGGATGTGGACGACATTCTGGAGGAGTTTGAATACCTGATTCCCCCCAATCCGGAGGGGCGGGAAGACCCTGCGTTTGTGAAACCCCAGGTGCAGCTCAACGATGCCGAGCGGAAAATTCTCGAACATCTCGGCCGCGAGGACAAAGAGCAGGATGTGCTGATCCGGGAGTGCGGCCTGACCGCCTCGGAGGTGGCCACCGCGCTGCTGACCCTGGAAATGAAACGGCAAATTAAAAGTCTGCCGGGCCGGAAAGTGCGGAAAACAGGCCGAGCGTGCTGACCACTTGTCCAATGCGGGGGTAAGAAAACCCCCGATCCAATTTTGGCTGCTCCAACTACGGATGGGCGCGAAGAGCGTAAAGGGAATATTGACAGGAAAACTGTAAAACCGTAAATATGGCCTTATGAAAACAACCATTGAACTTCCTGATCATCTGGTGCAGCGTGCGAAGGTGGAGGCGGCGCGGCGGAAGACCACTTTGAAAATGCTGGTTCGGAACGGTCTGGAGATGGTGTTGCGTGAGGAGAAGGCTCCCGGAGGGGAAGAAGCGCTGGAGCGTTTGCGACAGGGGTTTCATTTGGGGGGAGCGCCCTTGACCCGGGAGGAGTCGCATGAGCGCAGTTCGGTTTCTTGACACCAACGTTCTTCTCTACGCCTATGATCTGGATGCGCCGGCAAAGCGCGCGGTTGCCCTGAAGGTGGTGGAGGAGGGGTGGATTCGGCCAGGCTCTGCCGCAGTCAGCGTTCAGGTGCTGCAGGAATTTCATGTCAATCTCACCCGGAAAGGATTGAGCCGTGAGGAGGCCTCCAAGGTGGCGGAGTCCTATCTGGCCTGGCCGGTGGTGGAAAATACTGCGGTTTTGTTCCGTAACGGATGCGAAGTTCAGGCGCGTTGGCAACTGTCGCTCTGGGACGCGATGATTCTCGCTGCCGCGCAGGCGGCCGGGGCAAAGGAATTATGGTCGGAGGATTTGAATCCCGGCCAGAAATACGGGAGCGTGCGAGTGGTCAACCCTTTCGTGGATTTCTGAACGCGATGCGTGATGAGATTTATCAGTCGGAGGAGGTTGCTCCCGCTTCATTTGAATTCAACGAGGCGGTGGCCCGGGTGTTTCCGGATATGATTTCCCGCTCCGTGCCGGGTTATGCGGCCACCCTGCGCCTGATTGGATCAATTGCCGACCGGTATGTGACCCCGGGTTCCCGGGTCTTTGATCTGGGCTGCTCTCTGGGGGCGGCCAGTTTTTCGGTGCAGCGTCAGATCGGCGGCCGGGCGGAAATCACCGCGGTGGATCTCTCGGAACCGATGATTGCGGAACTGCGCCGGCAACTTGCCGGGCAGGGCATTCAAACCATTCATCCGCACTGCGGAGATGTGCGGGAAACGGTCATTGAACATGCGCGGCTGACCCTGCTGAATTTCACTCTGCAGTTTATTCCGGTGGAGGACCGTCTGTCCCTGCTGCGGAAAATTGCCCAGGGAACGGAGCCGGGAGGGGTGCTGGTGCTCTCGGAAAAAATCTGCTTTGAAGATCCGCGGGTGGAAGAGGAAATGCGCAGCCTGCACGAGGCGTTTAAAAAAGAAAACGGATACTCGGATTTGGAAATCAGCCGCAAACGGACCGCGATCGAAAAAGTGCTGATCCCCGAGACGGTGGCCGCGCATCAGGCGAGGCTTCAGGAGGCCGGTTTCACCCGTTCCCAGGTCTGGCTGCAGTGTTTCAACTTTGTTTCGCTGCTGGCTTTCCGGGAGTAGTTTCGCAGAGCGTAAAGAAGCGGAATGACCGAAACAGAACAGTTGCTGCAGAGTTTTGAAGGATTTCCGAAGATCGGAATCCGGGACTGGGTCCGCTTCCGAACGTCGGAAATGGAGGCGGTGTTTGATGAAAAGAAAAACGGTCATCTGACCCGGTGGCGTCAGGCGCTGGCGCAGTTGAAATCCCCGGAAACCCGACCGGTTCTGGATCAGTCCGTGGTCTGGGACGGGGCTGCGGATGTTCAGGATGCGGAGCTGTGGCAGGAATTTCATCCCTGGCGCAAAGGGCCCTACCGCTTGGGTACCCTGGAGATTGACACGGAGTGGCGCTCGGATCTGAAGTGGGATCGTCTGCTGCCCGCGCTGGATCCGCTGGAGGGTCGCTGTGTGCTGGATGTGGGCTGTGGAAACGGGTATCACTGCTGGCGCATGCGGGGGGCGGGGGCGGCGCAGGTGGTGGGTCTGGATCCTTTTCTGCTGTATGTGATGCAGTTTCTGGCGGTATGGAAACGGATTCCGGATCCGGCCGTGCGGGTCCTGCCGCTGGGGGCGGAGGCGATTGTGCCGGGCCTCGGGTTCGACACGGTCTTTTCCATGGGCGTGCTTTCCCATTGCCGGGAACCCCGGCTGCATCTGGATCTGCTGAAACAGGCCCTGCGGCCGGGGGGTCAGCTGATCCTGGAAACGCTGACCGTGCCGGATGCCTACGGCCCTTTGTTTTCTCCGGGCGGACGCTACGCCCAGATGCGCAACATTCATGCGCTGCCTACCGTCTCCACGCTGGCGGGCTGGCTGCGGGAGGCCGGACTGAACAACATCGAGCATGTGGACACTGCCGTTACCGGCTTCGAGGAGCAGCGGGCCACCCCGTGGATGCGTTTTCATTCTCTGCGGAATTATCTGGATCCGGAGGATCCCGCGAAAACTGTGGAGGGCCATCCGGCTCCGCAGCGCAGTCTGTTTTCGGCCAGATACGGCACTTCGCGGCTTGAAACCTGATTCCTGACTGCTACCCGTGGGGGATGAGAGCGAACGAGAACAGCCGGCTGGTCTGGAGTGATGAACGGGGCGGGGCGGTAGGGGACAAGCCCTCCAAAAACCTGCGCCACAAACACAAACACAAAAAAACGGCACCCGCCGCCCAAAGCGGAGGCGGATTTCCCAAAGACGGGATCATCCGGGTCTGCCGGGAGAAAAGCGGCAGGGGCGGAAAAACGGTGACCGTGCTGTACGGGGTGCCCGGTTCTCAGGACGAGCGGAATCAGCTGCTCAAATCCCTCAAACAGCTCTGCGGCTGCGGCGGAGCCCTGAAAGGTTCTTTTCTGGAAATTCAGGGGGATCAGCGGGAGAAGATTCTCGCTTTTCTGCAGGAACAGGGACACAAAGTCAAAGCCGCCGGCGGGTAGTGACCCTCAACCATTGAAATTTTTTATATCTCAACCTATCTTTTTATGTCCCAACTCCCAACTTCTAACTCCCCATTCTGCCATGGCACGAAATTTTGATATCCAAAAAAATAAAGAACCGCTGTACTGGTCCATCGGACTGCTCATTCTCTGTATCTGGTGTGTGCACGACGGCTGGTTTCCCGCAGAGAGCAAACTGGAGAAATATCCCGCTTTTCCTCCCAGTGCCTGGTCCATGGGGCTGGACTATGAATTCTACCGTTTTAACCGGGTGACGGCCGTGCTCACCGGCATCGCCTCCGCGGTGATGGCCGGGGTTTATGTGGTGATCAACCGACCCTGAGGTCCGCAAAGTGCCTTTTCTGCCGGTCTGGTTCGATATCGATGGAACCCTCCTGCACACCCGGGTGGGCCACGATGCGTTCCGTCTCGCATTGCGGGACATCTACGGATGGGAGGAAAGTATGGAGTCGGTGGTGTTTGCCGGAAACACCGATTTGCAGGTGCTCATGGATCTCTCCCGGATTCATGCCGGCGACCCCGGGGCGGGGCTGGATCAGCGGCATGCTTTCTTTGCCCGCATGGCGGAGTACATGGAACAGGGACTCTGTGATCAAAAACCCGACCCGGTTCCGGGGGCGGCCGAGTTGGTTCGGCATCTGGTGGGTGAACCCGGCGTGGTGCTGGGACTGATCACCGGAAATGCCCGCGACTGCGCATATATCAAACTGCGGCATGTGGATCTGGATCTGCATTTCTCCGGCGGGGGATTCGGGGACGAGCATCCCGACCGGAATCAGCTGGCCCTGCGCGCCCAAGCGCATCTGCGGACCCGGCATCTGGAGCTTTCCCGGGGCTGGGTGATCGGGGACACCCCCCGGGATATCCGCGCGGCCCTGCATATCGGCGCGCGCGGTCTGGGGGTTGCATCGGGTTCTTATTCCGAGGCGGAACTGAAGGAGGCCGGGGCCGCACATGTGGTAAGCGATCTGCTTCCTACGGCGGAACTTCTGAGTCTTTTGCTGACAGGCTGAGAGGATATTTCAGGGCAGAGGAGGGGCGAAGGACATATTCAACTGTAAGGTTCCCGCATCTTCCCGTGATCCTATCCCTACCTGCGCTCAGCTCTGGGGACTTTGAATTTTCGCAGGCGGTGGAATGTCTCCTGGGCCGCGCGCGGCAAGTTCCCGGACCGCCCCGCTGTAGGCCGGACCCTTTTCCCGGATGTAATCCATGAATTGCTGATGAGGCATTCCCTGCGGCCCGTCGGCCACATCTGAAACCTCACGAATGGAGACAAACGGAATTTCCAGTTCAGCACAGAGCAGGGCGAGCGCGGCGGTTTCCATATCCACTGCCACCGCTTCCTCACTGACATGGACCGTGCGGTCGACAAAGCGGTCACCGCTGATCATCAGGCCGCGGATCGGGGAGGGGACAGACTCAAGTTCGATTTCCGGCAGCTGCAGCGGGCAGTGCATGTCATACCCGTGTCCGAGAGGAATGGGTGCATCCAGATACAGATCCCACTGCAGCGTTTCGCGGGCCATGACCATCGCCCCCTGGGGACTGCCATTCAGTCCGCCGCAGAACCCGGTCGAAATCACCAGATCCGCTTTCTCCCGGAGCAGCGCTTTGGTCAGTTGACTCACCGCCAGCACTTTGCCGATTCCGGTCTGGATGCAGCGCACAGATTCCGGGAAATCTCCCCGCGGAGCCTCCTCGGGCATGGCGTAGGTCACGTAGATCATGGGAGGGTCCTGTTGATGAAATCTTTCATGCGTATCGCCGTGTGGGGGAATTCTCTCAGAATTTGTTTATCCGAAGTAATCAACTTGACCCGCAGGGCTTTTGCAAGTGCGACATATTCGCAATCATATCCAGAGCAAGATGATTCATCCGCGCATTGCATCACCTGTTGGGAGGTGACGGGAATCTCTCTGGCATGCATTTGCTTTTCCGCATGCTGGATTGCAAGCAGGGCTTGTTGCATCGAAAAAAGATTTTTCCGCACATAACTTAAAAGCAGATTCCGAAATTCTGACCGCCAAAGCGGGGGGGCATACCATTCAGGATCCAATTCAAAAACCCGCTGTGCATCCGCGGTAAGCTCTCCATTGATCCAAAAATAAGCCAGTGTATTTACATCTGCAACAATCACGTCCGGCCCTGAGCTTTGAAGATATCCAGATCGTCCTGGGTAAGGTAGACGCCGAGTTGTTCCCTGACAATCTGTGCATTTGTCAGGTGCTCTGCGGACTGAAACCGTCCATCCTGGAGTGTTTGCTCCAGCCGAGTAATAATTTCTTTATTTAAACTCCGCCCGTTCTTTTCGGCTGCTGTCTTGATTGCCTCATGCAGAGCCTCGGGCATTTTCTTGATTGTGATCGTGCTCATAGTGGAACCATAACGGTTCCGTTATGGATGTCAACAGCGCTCAAGCCAGCAGCTTGTCAATGGCGGGCTGTAAATCCAGCTCGATATAGTTGCGGATGCCCCGGAGCGCCTCCTCGTCTCCGTCGAGCATTTGCAGTGCCTCGGTTTTGAGGGTTTCCAGATGGGTCAGCAGTTGATCCTCATCCAGGTTGGCGGCGGAAACGATGCCCCGGGCCGCGTCCGTGCCCAGGGTTTTCCCGCAACTGGCATCCTCCCGGGTGTCCAGAATATCATCGGCCAGCTGATACACGGTTCCGAGCAGATATCCGGATTCTTTCAGGGAAGCGCGACGCTGCTCATCTCCGCCTCCGTTGATCAGGGCGGCAAAGGCAAACAGCGCACCGGTTTTGCGACGGGCAATGCTCTGACAGATTTCAAGTCTGGAATCGTTCCCGTTCAGAATCAGTTCCTGCTCCGATTCGGCTTCACAGACCTCCCCGGTCAGTTTTACCAGCTCATGGGTGTAGCATCCCTGGGCCACCCGGCAAATCAGATCAATCGCCTTAAACAGGAGCAAATCCCCCAGCAGAATCGCCCCGGCAGATCCTTTTTCCACCCAGAATGTGGGCATTCCTCTTCTCAATACGCCTCCATCAATCACGTCATCATGCAGCAGACTGGCGGTATGAATCATCTCCACGGCCGCGGAACCGTAGATCATGAGCTGGGGATCGGTTCCGATCGCACACCCCAGACGGTACACCAGACGGGAGCGGAGCATTTTTCCGCCCAGACCCACCAGAGAGGCAGATTCTTTCACCAGACCCCGCAGCGAGGTTTCTTTCAGGGTGTCGGAAATCAGTCCGGTGACCTGATCCAAATGGGAGGCGAGATCGGTGGTTTTGTCTATGCTCAATGGAGTGTTCATGCGGGTTCATCGAATATGCACGATTCGGCCGGAACTTCAAACATCCAGTTTTCAGTTTTTCCTGAAAAAGCGGAAACCTTCACCCCTCCCGAACGGTACACAACTCCATAGCGGACATACCCGCATTTGGCAAGCTTGTGCAGAGCGGAGTGGGACTCAGCGATTGGCTTCACGCAGGGCGCGGCGGGCATCCCGGTCCGCGTCTTTCTTTTTCAGACTGTCCCGTTTGTCGGAGACATTTTTTCCTTTGGCCAGACCCAACAGCACCTTGATTTTGCCCCGGCGCAAATGAAGATCCAGCGGAACCAGCGTAAGACCCTGCTGGGCGATTTTGGCGCCGATCTTCCGGATTTCCTGTTTGTGCAGCAGCAGTTTACGAATGCGGACTGGTTCGTGGTTGTGAATGTTTCCGTGGGAATAGGCGCGGATATGGAGATTATGCAGATACATTTCCCCGTTGCTTTCTGAGGCAAAAGCCTCCTCAATACTCATCTCCCGGTTCCGCAGCGATTTCACTTCGGTTCCGGCCAGCACAATTCCCGCCTCGAGGGTCTCGAGGATCTGATAATTGTGCCGGGCTTTCCGGTTGGTGGCCAGCACGCCTTCGTTTTCAGGGGCTTTGCTCATGGGAAAATTTCATAAAAAAACCGGGAAGTGAACTCCCGGTTTTTATCGCTGCGCGGGATTTCCGCGGGCAGACTTAAAGACTCAGCAGTTTTTCAGTTGCGGTCTCCTGATCCAGTTCCGGGGTGTTGTGGACAATTTCCGCAGTCAGCAGACCTTCCGCAACCTCTTTCAGGGCAATATCCAGATTCTCCTGATGGGGATGATCCGGTTTGACCATCGGACGCATGCCCTGGGTCAGCTGTTTCACGCGGCGTGAAACCATGTTGATCAGCAGCGGCTTGTTGTTGATGCGTTGATTGGCGGTTTCGAGATATTCAAAATTCATAAGGGACTCCATTGAAAGGGTCCGGTATATTTGTCGGATCCTGAAAAATGTCAAGCGGAATGCGCTTCAGAATCAACACCTCAACACCCTCATGCCCCCAGGTATCCCTATACCCAGTGATTCTGCCCGCGAATCCGCTCAGGCGTCTTTCTGACTGCGCAGCAGCTCCTGCATCCTCTTTTTGGCCTCTTCGTTCATGTGCGGACTGTCCGGACCGTCATTCTCGAGGATTTCCTCTTCTTTTTTCCGGAAATTCCGGGCCATGTCCTGGAATTTCATGACCTGCTGGTTGTATTTCCCGCAGACCGGACAGATCCAGACATGAAATTTGAGCGTGAACTTCCGGAAAGGGGGAAGCTTCTCGTAATCCTCTTTGGAGAGGTGATTGCTCACTTGTTTACAGGTAAAAAACATGGCGGGTTTTGGATGGGAGGAGTATGTTTCAGGAGGCGGACCACTTGGATTCCAGGCAGGTTTTTAATTGAGCCCTGGCCCGGTGAAGCGTCACCCATAAATAATTGTCGGTGATATCCAGTTCCTTACAAATTTCTTCCGTGCTTTGCTCATCGATCATTTTGAGCTGGAAAGCCATACGGGCCTGATCCGGCAGCGCCTCCAGGCAACTCTGGAATGCGGCCCAGAATTCCTCCTGGGCAAACGCGGCATCCGGATCAAACGCCCAGTCTTTCGGGCGGGTGGTGGGAATGCCGGAGGTTTTGAACAAAAGCTGCCCTACGACCTCCTGAATCTGCTCGTCCTGCAGTTCTTTTCGGCGCACGGATTTCCGCACGTAGTCCACCGATTTGTTCCGCAGGATCCCCCGCAGCCAGTACTTCACATCCACCCGTCCGTCAAACTGATGCAGATTTTTGAGCGCGGCCAGAAAGGTTTCCTGCACAATATCCTCCGCAACTTCCGGGTTCCGGAGGCGCATCAGGGCGAAGCGGTAAAGATAGTCTCCATACTTTTCGACCCAGAGATGGGTCTCATATTTCACGTGCGGATCTTCGGGGTCAGTCATGTTCCTCTTTCGCTAGCCGAAATCAGGAAGGAGTCAAGCCGCAGCGGCTGGGAACCCAGGCCGTGGTGCGCCCGCCCACCTGATCGAAGCGGATCGCCTCTCCCGCAGCATCGCTGAGCGCTTTTTTGCCCCAGCGGTAATGAAAAAGCCAGCTCTTCGGGAAGCGCCCGGCATCCGCTTCCACCTCCACCGCTTTGCGCAGAATCCGCATCAGACAGCTCCGCAGGATTTTGATCTCCTCCGCGCTCAGGTCCCGGCAGCACCGCTGCGGTTCAATCCTCGCCTGATACAGCACCTCGTCCGCAATCCAGTTTCCCACCCCGGCAAACAGCGTCTGATCCAGCAGGGCGGCCTTGAGGGGGGTGTTGCGTTTCGAAAGTTGCTTCCGCATCCAGGTCAAAGACAGATTCTCCTCCAGAGGGTCCGGACCCAGGGTCGAGATGGGCGGGGTCGACGCGGCATCGTCCAGATAACGGATCCGTCCGATCCGGCGCAGATTCCGGTAGGCGAGCCGGGTGCCGTCGGAGAGATGAAGCTGAAGTTTCAGATGACTGGGATCCGGGTCCTCCGGATGCAGCCACCACAGGGA
>JBMTJR010000015.1:0-17221 GCA_049438565.1 Kiritimatiellia bacterium | reverse complement strand
GACCCGCGCGGCGAAGTAGGGTGGCTTCGCCACGTCATTGGTCACTATGTGGCTTTGCCACGTCATTGGTCATTTGTTGCAGGTGATTTAGCCTATCCCTGATCCCTGACCCCTGACCCCTGATGACCATTGACTATTGACCAATGACCTCCCGATACACCTCCCAAGTCTCCTCTGCGCATTTGCGCCAGGAGAACTGGGAGGCTTTTTTGTGGCCCGCGTTCTGCAGACGGGCACGGCGGTCGGGACTTGCCAGCAGACCTTCAATCGCCTCCGCCCACTGACCGGGATCACCCAGGGGCAGCACGATTCCTCCCTCCCCGACCACTTCGGCCAGGGAGCCGCCGTCGCTGCTGATCACCGGACAGCCCTGACGCATGGCCTCGATGGGCGGGAGACCGAATCCCTCGTAGAGCGAGGGGAAAATCAGGGCTTCCGCGCGGCGGTACAGGGCCACCAAATCGTCATCCTCCACATAATCCAGATGCAGAATCCGGCCGGCCTTTCCGCAGGAGTGCATCGCCTCGAGGATGGGTTCGACCTGCCAGCCTTTCATTCCGCAGAGAACCAGTTTGCCGTCGAAATAATTCAGCGCCTCGAAGACTTTGAACAGAAAAAGATGATTTTTCCGGGGCTCCAGCGTTCCGACATGCAGCAGGAAAGGTCCGTCCACCCCGAGGGTCCGGATCCGCCGGTCGACCTGATCCTCCGGAAGGTCATTCATGGAGGGAGGCGGGCCGAGCAGGGTGGCGCGCACTTTTTCCTCCGGCAGTCCGAAAGCTTCGCGGATTTCCCGGGCCATGGTTTCGCTGATGGTGAGAATTTTGTCAGCGCGGCGCAGGGTGGCGGGCATCCGTTTTTGCAGATAGGCCCGGTTTTTGGGTTCCATGGTTTCCGGACATTTCAGAAAGCAGCAGTCATGAATATTCACCACCGCTTTGGGTCCCCGGGGAAGCGGGGGGATGATGAAATTCGGAAAATGATGCACATCCGCTTCAGGAGCAAAGCGGGTGTAAGCGGGAAATCCCAGCCGTTTCCAGCTTTGCTGAATCAGGGCCCCGGGAAGAAGAGTGTAGGCGTCCTCCTTCAGCATTCCTTTGGGAAAAGGCGAGCCGCGGCGGCGGAAATCGAAATAAAACCCGCTGAGAAGATCCTCTCCTTTCAAGGCGGCCAGTTCGGGGATGAGGGTGTGGACGTAACGCCCCACACCCGCCCGTTGATCGATCGCGGCCTGGATATGCATACAAACTTTCATGAGACCGCACTTCATATCCGCAAAAATTGCCCGACACAATCATTGACCTGCAAAGAATCAGTCGCTATAACCCCGCCTTCCCAAATGGAGAGATGCCGGAGTGGTCGAACGGGCTCGCCTGGAAAGTGAGTGTGGTTGGAAACAGCTACCCAGGGTTCGAATCCCTGTCTCTCCGCCACTATAAAAACCCTCGCGAAAGCGGGGTTTTTTTGTTTGCGGAGTAAGCCCGTGTGTTCCCCTCCTCTTCACGAAAAAACCCCTGCGACTGCAGGGGTTGGTTCTATGCGGGGGGCGGGGGGCCCGCCCCCGAAGGCCTCCTGACCGGGGTTATTTCTTCAGGCTGAGGTTGTATTCATCCCATACAGATTTCAACATGGAGAAGTCCTCTTCCGTGAAGGTTTCGCGGGTGGTTTCGATGCCGGTGCTGTAGTAGGTGCAGGGATTGCCGATCCTGGGCTGGAATTTGGCGTATTCGCGCCAGGCTTCCAGAGAGGGCATGGGGTGCTGGTCGGTGTGGACCACGCAGCCGGGGGCCACCCGGTGCGCAATCTGCGCCCGGTGATCCATTTGCGCCACAATACTCCGCCGGTCGGTGTAGATGTCCTGCAGGCGCAGCATATCCACCACATCGTTGAAGTAGGGGTTGAAGGTGTGGGAAATGATCAGCGCGTCTTCTTTGACTTCCTTGGCGGATTCGTGGAAGAGCTTGATCATGCCGTGCAGCGCTTCGACCCCCCAGCGGGTTTTCTCCTCCCGCGGAGTGACCGGTTTGGTGCCGCGGAATTTGGGCAGGAAGTGGGTGTAATCGAACTCGAATCCGTCGGCGTCGTAGCCCTCGGGGGAGAGCAGTTCCCGCACCTTGGCCTTCAGCCGCTTTACATAGGCGGGGTTCTGCGGATCCGCAACGTACTGCCAGTGGGCATCGGTCAGGGTGGGGGCGGGCAGGGGCATGTTCTTGCGCACTTTTTTGTGCTCCCGTCCGATAGCGGGGTAGAACACGTCGGTGTCGATTTCGTATTCGAACAGATCATCCTCGTCCACGAACATGTGTTCCATCAGCGGCACGTCTTTGCCTTTGGAGGATTTGCAGTAGCCGAAAGGAGAGACCCAGAGAATGACTTTGCGGCCTTTGGCGTGCTGGTCGCGGATGAACCCTTTGAGGTCCGGCCACAGGTCGGTGGCCACATCCAGGTGGGCTTCATTGAGGAACCAGCGGTTGTCGATGATGAGGATGGTCGGGTCGACCCCGTGGGCCTCCAATTGCCCGAGCATGGTTTCATAGGCCTGCTGCGTGCAGAACTTGTCCACGTTGTCGTGGGCCCAGTCATTGTGCTGGCCGCTGAAGTAATTGTCCCAGCGGTTGGAATGGAACACCTGTTCGCCCCAGCCGCCGAAGATGGGTTTTTTCCACCATTCCGGGAGCTCGGTTCTCTTCCGTTCGGGCATACAGCCACTGGCCTGCAGATAAGCCACGTGGGCATCCAGCGCTTCATATACTTCCGCTCCGGTTTGCGTGAGAAAGACCGAAGGGCTGGTCCACTCCCCGTCGATCCGGGTTTGACCCTGGTAATCGAGACTGAGACCGAAGCCCTCGCCTCCGAGGTAATCATAGCCCATAAAGGAGGCTTCGCCGATCCGGGGGCACAGCCCGAGGGTGACGTGTGCGTTTGCCTCCTTGTTGCCCATCAAATAAAGGAATGGCGCCGGGGTGGCCAGCCAGTCGCCGCCCAGGTAATGCCGGTCGCCATCGACCCGGATCCGGATGTCCTCGTAATAGCCGAAGATCCTTTTGTCGGTGGAGTTGATCCCGAAAGAATAGATGTGATCAAAGCGGGGGATGGAGGAGGTCTGGAACTGTCCCTGGCCACTGCCGCCGGACTGTTTAAATCCCTGGTGGGGCTGGTGCTGGTTGTGGGATCCAATGCGCTCGCCCGGAAAGCCAGCGGCGGCGAACAAGGAGTCTGGTGATCATGAGAGTATCTTTAGGCGAACGTATTTTTTCCACTTGTAACATGATCGCACTCGGTTTGTTGGGTCTGCTTTGCCTGTATCCTTTTCTTTATACACTGACCATCAGCCTCAGTACCGCCGCAGAGGCCAATACGCCTGGATTTCATCTCTTTCCCAAGGAGATTTCCTGGGCGAGCTACCGGATGGTGCTTTCCAATCCGGATATCCTGACCGGGTATCGGAATACCCTCATGCGGACGGTCCTGGGTACGGTGCTGACAGTGTTCGGTTGCTCGATCGCCGCCTATCCGCTGGCCCGCAAGGAAATGCCCCATCGGTCGCTGATCACGTTTCTCATCGTCTTCACCATGCTGTTCAATGGAGGATTGGTACCCACCTATCTGGTCATCAAAAACCTGGGACTGATCAATACGATCTGGTCTCTGGTGCTTCCGGCTATGCTGGCCGCCTTCAATGTGATCATCATTAAAAACTTTTTCCAGGCCCTTCCCGGATCTCTGGCGGAATCCGCACGCATGGACGGTGCGGGGGAATGGCGGGTTCTGTTTCAGATTTATCTGCCGCTGTCCAAACCGGTGCTGGCGACCGTGGCCCTCTGGTCTGCCGTCTATCACTGGAACGCCTGGTTTGACGCCATGCTCTATATCACGGAGGATCATAATCAGGTGCTGCAAACCTTCCTGCAGCGTATTGTGGTGGAGAGTGGTACCGAACTGATGGAGCTCGGGATTACGGACACGTCGGTGCTCCAGTTCACTTCGGAAACCATCAAGGCCGCCACCATCATCATCACCATTCTTCCCATCCTCTGCGTTTACCCCTTTGTCCAAAAGTATTTTGTTAAAGGCATTCTGCTGGGCGGGGTCAAAGAATAAACCGCGGACAATGGTGAATCGCGGCATGGGTTTTATCTGCGGCCTCCATCCTGGTATTTGTCGTCGATGGAGATGCTGCCGGTTTTACACAGGGAGGATTTTTCTCAGCCGGATTTCCTTTGACCCTCTTTAAGAGAAAGTTTATTTTTTTCTATTCCCATCCCCGGAGACCCCTATGCTGACAATCGTTTCTTTTCTCTTTTTTATGGCCCTGGTGGCTGTCCTGACCTGGTGGTTCACCCGACGCGATGATCACAGCAGCACCGGAGGTTATTTTCTGGGCGGCCGTTCGCTGACCTTTCCGCTGATTGCCGGTTCCCTGCTGCTCACCAATCTGTCCACCGAGCAGATGGTCGGCCTTAACGGGGCAGCCTTCACCGACGGACTGGCGGTGATGGTCTGGGAAGTGGTGGCGGTGCTGGCCCTCGTGGCCATGGCCTGGTTTTTTCTCCCGCGCTTCCTCAAAAGCGGGGTGGCCACCGTGCCGCAGTATCTGGAGATCCGCTTTGATCATCAGACCCAGGTCATCACCAACCTGATTTTCCTGGTCGCCTACGTGGCGATCCTCCTGCCGATTATTCTCTACACCGGTGCCACCGGCATGATCGGGATTCTGGATGTTCAGGGACTGCTGGGGATTGAGTCATTCCATTCGGCTCTGCGGCTGATCATTTGGGTGGTGGGAATCACCGGTTCCATCTACGCCCTGTTTGGCGGTCTGCGCACGGTTGCGGTATCAGACACGCTCAACGGGGTGGGACTGCTGGTCGGCGGGATCATGATCACCGTGTTTGGATTGACCGCTCTGGGGGACGGAGCCGGGATCGGCGCCGGTCTGCAGGAACTGTCCTCGGTGCCCGGACGGCTGAATTCTGTGGGCGGCGACAACACCTCGGTGCCTTTTGACACGGTGTTCACCGGAATTCTGCTGCTGAATTTTTTCTATTGGACCACCAATCAGCAAATTATTCAGCGCACTTTCGGCGCCAGCAGTCTGGCGGAGGGGCAAAAAGGGGTTCTGCTCACCGGTGCACTCAAACTGATCGGGCCGCTGTACCTGGTGGTTCCCGGTCTGATTGCCTTCTCCCTTTTTCAGGGACAGGAGATAAAAGCCGATCATGCCTATGGCGCACTGGTCAATGCGGTGCTGCCCGCACCCCTCACCGGATTTTTTGCCGCCGCCATGATCGGTGCCATTCTGTCCAGCTTCAACTCCGCCCTGAACAGCTCCTGCACGCTGTTCAGTCTGGGACTCTACAAATCGGTGCTGAAAAAAGACGCCAGCGAGGCCGAGGTGGTCAAGTCCGGGAAAATCTTCGGCTGGGTTGTCGCGGTGGCGGCGATGCTTATCGCCCCGCTGCTGGCCAACACCGGCAGCATCTTCGGCTATTTGCAGAAAATGAACGGCATGTATTTTATTCCGATCTTCTCGGTGGTGCTGGTGGGGATGCTTTCCCGCCGGGTGCCCCCGCGGGCGGCCAAAATCGCATTGCTGAGCGGATTCATTGTCATCGCGGTGGGCTACTTTGTACCGCCTTTCGATAAGATCGTGGCCGCGATGCACGAGTTCCATTTCCTCGGGGTGGTGTTTGCCTATCTGGTGATCACCATGCTGGTGATCGGCGAACTCAATCCGCTGGAAACCGAGTTTGAGCAACAGGATGTCAAAGCGGTGGACATGACCCCCTGGAGACATGCCAAAACCTGCGGCCTGCTGCTGATCGGAATCGTGATTCTGATTTATGTGCTCTTCGCCGACTTCAGCGTATTGGGAAACTAGCAGCCTCTTATGGACACCCCGGACCGTTCATTTCTTGCAGAAACTGAACCGCAGTGGTGATATCTCTGACAGGATTTTCGCCCACCTCGCGTTCAATGGTCAGGTAGCCACTGGAGAATCCGTTCGTCCGGAGCGTCTGCAGATAGGCGGGGAAGGGGACGTCCCCTTCGCCCAGCGGGGTTTCCAGAATATAATCGCCGATGTGGAATCCCGCCGGTTTGGGATCTCCGGCAAATACACCGTAGAGGAGTTCTGGATCTACGGGTTGAAGATTGCGGCCATCCTTGGCGTGGGTATGCACGATGTAGGGGGCCAGGGTGGAGACGGCCAGGGGAATATTTTCCTGACACACCATTACCAGATTGGCCGGATCAAAGTTGACGCCGACGCCGGAACGGTCGCCCAGATCCTCCAGGAATCTTCTTAAGACTTTTGCGGGTTCGGGTCCGGTTTCGATGGCCAGAGTAATGTCATGTGCAACTGCAAACTTTCCAATTTCGGCACAGGCGGCACTCATCACCTTGTAACGGGGGTGTTCCGGGTCGGCGGGGATCACCCCGATATGCGTGGTCACGACACGGCTCTCCAGTTCATGCGCCAACCGGATTACCTGTTTGATCTCCTCAATCCGTCCGGGATTCGCCGGGGCATCCGCGAGGCCATGTCCGCCAAAGTCCCCGCAGACCGCCGCCACTTCGAGATGGGCATCGGAAAGTCGGCGGCGCAGATCTTTCAGGGCCGGACCTTTTAATTTGGAAAAGTGGGTTTCTCCGGCGGTGGCGTAAAGCTGAATGCCGTCGACATTCAGATCCGCGGCCGCGCGGATGCCGCCCTCCAGGCCCAGACGGAAAGACTCCAGCATGACTCCGATTTTAAACATGGCTGATTAAACTCCTTATGTGTTCGATTACCCGGATGGATTCAAGCATCTCCCCGCTGGAAAGCAGCGGGGGCGGGATGCCCTCCACCGGTTCCAGACAGTACGCCAGAAAATCTGCGAGCTGATCTTTGATCTGATTGTTGACAGGGGAAATCCATCCCTGCACCCCGCAGGTGACCTCCACGCCGGCGATGGACAGCGTTTTGCCGAGAAAATCCCCGGAGATCTTTTCGCCCCCTCCGGTGAGCATGTGTACCCGGCGGTGTCTGCCCGCATGATCTGAAACCAGCCAGGAAACAAACAGAGATCCACAGGCTCCGGCTTCATGCTGAACCTTCACTTCAATTTCCACGACTCTCCCCTCCACCTCCCGGCACTGAAGAATTTCCGTGCGGGTCACCGGTCCGAAGAAGTAAATCGCCAAATCCAGATCATGGATCAGTTTGTCGGTGATAATGTCATCGGGTATCCGTTCCGGCAGGGGCTGAGAGCGCTCGAATCGGTAGCTTTTGATCGAAAGCTGCTCCTGGGTCAGCACAGCATGCAGTTTGATGGCGACCGGGTTATACCGCTCGACGTGACCCGCCTGCACCCGGCAGCCGTTTCGCTTTGCACAATTTATTAAAGTCTGACACTCTTCTACCGTCCGGCAGACGGGTTTTTCCACCAGCGTGTGCACTCCCGCCTCCAGAGCCTGCATGGCCAGGGGGACATGGGTCCGGGCAGGGGACGCGATAATGGCCAGATGGGGTTTTTCGTTTCGGATCAGATCTCCCCAGTTCTCATAAAAAGGATACGTGGGGAATTCAGTCTGTCTGGCGGGATCCCGGTCACAAACCGCACAGATTTTCAGGCGTTTAATTTGCTGAGGAATGTCAACTTTGTAATAGTCCTCAGACACACCGGCCTGCAGGAAAGCCGCCGCTCTCATATGAACCTCCCCCATCAAGCCGAGACCCGCCACCGCGACCCGCACCGGGCTGTGATCCCGGGGAATCAGACGGGTCAGCGGTGTCTGGGGGGCTTGCGTCATAGCTGCACAGGCAGGCCGGTGCGGATGCTTTCGACTTCCGCCTCCACGATCCGCACCGAGGTGACTGCACTCTCCGGATCGACCACCTCCGGCCGCACGGCTTTTTCATTTACCCCATGATTTCCGCATCATCCATCGACAGAGGTGACGATTGCTCCGTTGATTTACCTGAACCCACGCCGGTAGATTCTCTTCCTGATGGGTATGTTCGTAGAAGTGGATCACCAGGTTCCGAAGCAGCATGAGGTTGGAGACGGTCCATGGGTCCCGGCATCGGGTTTCATCTTCCCGAAGAATGGCGTCTTTTCGCCAGTGCAGGCGCGACTCGATCCCCCAGTGTTCGCGGATGGTCTGGGCATATCGATGTGAGTACTCTGGAACCAGGCTGGTGATAAAGTAGCGGTTTTCCCATTTTTTTTCCCTGAAAAACAGAGGCGCGTCTTTGCTGATCTGTTTGGCGTATTTGTGGAGCGTGGGCTGATTGCTTTTGACCTGAAGCAGATAGTCCCCTCCCTGCCCGAGAATTTGTCGTGCGGTGGTTTTATCCGCGTGCAGCGCGTCTCCCGTGACGGTTCTCCCGTGAAGATTCGCCGCATGTCGCAGTGCGTTGCGCCCGCAGGGCAGCTCCCCATCGCCGCCTTTTTTTTATGGCGCATGGGGGCCATACCCGTGGGAAGGCCGGTGTCGGCTTCTGCCAGGGTGATGACCCCGCTGATCTCTTTGAACATCTTCCCATCCAGCGCCACGGTCCCCGGCAAACGACCGTTTTGAGACTGCAGCCAGGCACTCAGGTGCGCGGCCAGCTGATCCGGATCGATCTGTCCCAGGAGGTTGCGGTAGGCATTGTAAGCAGGAACTTTCCGAAAGTTCTCTCCCTGTTTCTTCCGCGGCAGCCCCAGCTCCCGACGCTGAGCCTGGGTGAGGCTTTGCCCAAAGCGCACGATGTCCGAGATCGTGGTTCTGCCGCACATCTGGGCCATCACCACGATGCTGAGGATCGCCGCCTGTTTGAAGGTGGTGTTGTGCCGACGCGGGTCGGGAAAGGTGCGCAGACATTCATACAGACTGATCATCTGATCCTGATGGATCGGCATCACGCCGTGACCATTACTCCCCGCCCCCTCTTGACATTCCTTCGGTAACTCGCCTTCCCGCAAGAGGTCTATGGCGTTCGGACGCAGAGGCTTGAACCAGAGCTTCTTTGGTCTGCCCGTCTCATCAAAAAGATCGGATCGATGCCGGGAAAAGCCTTTGGTTTTCCCCAGAGCCTCCCATCCGGCTGCTTTGTAGCAGGTCCCCTGATACGCCTCGATGTCCGTAAATGTCTCCAGGGCCAGAGGTTGATACCCAAAGCGCTCTTCCCATATCTGCGGAAGCTCCCGTGCAACCGCCCCGAGGATCTGAGAGGCCAGATTGGGCCGCTCGCCTTTGCCCGGCAACAGGAGGAAACGTCGGTTCTGCACAATGAGTTTCTGGCGTTCGGCTCGTACGCGATTGTTCCATCCAATATGCAGATCCCGGTCCTTCAGGGCGTAGCTGCAGGGTCCAAAGGCCAACAGGGCAACCAGATCTCCATTAGAAAAGACCCGTAAACGTAGAAAATCCCCAGCTTGACATCGGGCGCCAAGATAATGATGCTCCTTGAGGATCGCATCGAACTCTTTGGGATCGTGATCGATCAACAAAGTGAGCTGGTGGGTGGAAGGTTTTGTAAAAACGGGCTTTTGACGACGGTGAATGTTGTATGGACCTGACATGACAGGCCGCTGATGTCAAAATCTGAAATTTTGTTAAGGGCAAAAGGTCGATAATGTGCAGACTGACCAAAATGGTTCTAAATGAAAAAGCCGTGCCGAATTTTCCAGGGCTGAAAAGTTCTCAGGTCTACTTGGTTTTGTGATAACGATTTAAAGAAAATTCCTAATCGTAATCCTGATCGTAATCATAATCGGCTCAAACATTGAGAATTTTCGATCACGACAACGATCACGACAACGATTACGAAAACCCTAACGATTAAGATCATGAAAATGATGCCAAGATGGGCTCTGGTGAATCCGATTAGCGAAATTTTTTGTATAACCCCTTGTAACAAGCACTTATTGTGAAACTCCGTGCAACCCTGCCGAATTTTCCGCAATGGAAGGTTTCCCCTTGACGGAAAGAGAGCATCATGCTTAAGTTGTAATAATTACTTTCGAATCATCTTCCTTGAATCAGGGTTTGCTCTGTCCAAAATCAAAATTCCGGTCGGTTAAAAGCCGTTTTCTTCATGACCGTGTCCAACCCGCATCCGAATCCGCCCCGTGAAATCTCTTGAAAATATGCATAAAAAACCTTCCCGACACGGTGCGGAGTCGCCATCCTTCGATCACGCTGGCCTCTTTCCCGCGCTGACTCCGCGGTCTTTTTTCGCAAGTCTGTTCGCGATGATGGCGACAGCCGTGCTGATCAATGCGGTGCACGTGCTGCTGGACGCTCAGACCCCAGGCGAGCACGCGCTGGTGATTCCGGCTCTCTGGGTGTTTCTGTTCCTGCTGGGAATCTCCGCCCTGGGCAGGGCCTGTTTCCGTTTCCGGCTGCTGAGCCGTCCGGAGTTGCTGTGTGTATTGTACAGTATGCTGCTGAGCGGCCCCCTGATGACGCAGGGCTTTTGGCACCGGGTGGTCTCCATCACCACCACGATTCCCCGCACCGGCGACTTCAGCAAAATGGACGCCTTCAGCGACAAGCTTTGGTCCGCGGACTTCAATCTGCTGGCGGAGCATGGCTTGGAGGCATCCGCCGATACGCTGTGGACGGGCGGCGCGCGTCTGGAGCGGATGGATCACAGCCTGCGCTCGGCAGACCCGGTTTTGGTCCTGGAAAACCGCGAGGGCGTGACCGAATCCGCCGTCCGCTTCAGATTGCCCCTGAAAGATGATGGAGGGGAGGGGGTCATGCCCGGCACCCCCTATCTGTTCAGCATGCTCATCCGGCCCTCCGGTTTTGACGGCGATACGGATTACTTTGCGCGTCTGGTTCTGCCGGACGGCGACGTGGAGGACATCCTGCGCTCCCGCATCGTCCGCCCCCCTTCCGCGATACATCCCCAGGGCTTTCAGCGGGAGGGCCTCTATGGGTTTACGGTTCCGCCGCTGCGGACAGAGGGGGATTTTTTCTTGGAAATCGGGCTTCGCGGCGCGGGACGACTGGATCTTGCCGACCCGCAGTTCCGCAGTGTCTTGGCGCTGGAGGAGCTGTTCACGGGCCGCCGCACCCTGTCCAGGCTTGAATACGAAGCCCTGCCCGCGCACCAGCGGGGCGCCTGGCTGCCGCGGCCGGATTCAACCTGGAGCCTGGAGAATCTTCGGTACCGGATCGGCGGATATGTGCCCTGGCGCGTATGGTGGAGGCCCATCCTGGCCTGGGGCAGTCTCATCACCCTCCTCCTGGTTTCCTCCCTCTGCGTGGCCGTCATCATGCGCCGGAAATGGATGGACAGCGAGCGCTACGGCATGCCCCTCACCCAAATTCCCCAGGCCTTGCTGGGGGCCCCTGATCTCCGGGAAGGGGAGGGGATGCGCACCCTCCTCCGGAATCCTACCCTCTGGGCGGGGTTCCTTGTCGGGCTGGTGTGGTGCCTCCTGAAAATCGCCTCCTTTTACAATCCCAATGTGCCCAATCCCAGTATTTCTGTGGATCTGAAACCCTACTTCGGTCCCGAATGGGGCGAGGCTTGGAACACCCGTTTCGAGGTGCTGGCCCTCTTCCTGGCGCTGGCAGTCTTCATGGAGCTGAACATCCTTTCCAGTTTTGTGCTCGGATTTTTCCTCTTCCGGCTTCTGCATGCCTACGGCCAATTCAGCGGCATGAAAGCGGTTCCCGGCTTTCCCTTCGCCCAGGAACAGCAGATCGGCGGATACCTCATGTACGCGTTGCTAGTTCTCTTCTTCTCCCGGAAATACCTGCGGGATGTGGTGCGGGAGGCCCTGCGTCCCAATGCCCCGGATCGCGGCGAACTTTTTTCCAGCCGCACGGCGCTGCTGACCCTGGCCGCCGCCGGGGCCGCCTCCCTGCTCTGGGCCGCCTGGATCGGCGTTTCCCTTGGGGGTATGGCCCTGTTCATGGGTTTCCTGATGGTCGTGATCTTTGTTTCCATGAAACTGCGCGCCGAGTGCGGGGTTGCCTACGGATACTTCACGCCCAACAATGTGGCCCTCATCCTCCTCATGGCCGGTGGCATTGGACGCTTCGGCCCCGCCGCCGTCCTGGTCAGCTTCATGGGTAGTTTTTTTCTAACGGTGACCGTCTTCATGTTGATTCCCGGCGCCCAGTTGGAGCTGATCGAGTTGGGCCGCCGCTACGGGATTCGCCCCCGCCACATTCTGTACACCTGCCTGCTGGGAATAGCGGGAGGGTTGATTTTCGGCGGGTACGTTTTTCTCTCCAACAGTTATGCTTTGGGAGCCAACCAAATCCGCCACACCTGGGCTTTTGCGGAAAAACCCTGGTATTTCGGGGATTTCAACCGTGAACTCGCCGTCGCCTCCAGCGATGGCGCCGGGCACATCCCTCCGGGTCCGGCCGCCTATGGCTACGCCCTGGGGGCGGGCATGATGCTGATCCTCACCGTGCTCCGCCAGTTTTTCGCGGGCTTTTGGTTCCATCCGCTGGGCTTTCTCATGGGCTCCACCCATATGATGAACCAAGGTTGGCTGCCGCTCTGGGGCAACTTCCTCGCCGCCTGGGTGATCCGGCTTCTGGTGGTCCGCTTCGGCGGCGCGGAAGCGGTCCGCAAACGACTGATTCCATTTTTCGTGGGGGTATTCCTCGCCGCCGTGCTTGCCACCTTGCTGGGCAATGTGCATGGGGCCATTCTCCGGTCCCGGGGTGTGGAATCCATCTTCTCCAATCTGCTGTAAATCCAAAACATGAAACCTTTTTTCAGATCCTTTCTGCCCGCGTTCATTTTCCTGCTCCTGTTTGCGGGGGGTACGCTTTCGCTGGTCACGCGCATCGCGCCAGGGCAGGGGACCCCGCCGGGAACGTTGGATGTGGCGGAAATACCTGAGTCCCTGCTGGCCCCGCTGTCTCCGGAGGCCCTGGAGGACACCGCGGAGCGACTGCGCGCCTTCGGCGGACGCTTCCCGGGCATGCCCGGACACAGCAAAGTCCAGGCCTGGCTCGAAGCCGAATACCGCGACAACGGTCTTGAGGTGTTTTCCATCCCCCACAGCTTTGCCGCCCCGGTCACCCTCCGCCGCGAATTGCTTGACTCCGAACAAAAGCCCCTCCCGGATGTCGAGATCTACCCTTTTCCGCCCAACGGCCTCCAGCCGCCCGCGACCCCGGCGGAGGGACTTTCCGGGGAGCTGCTGCTGCTCACCGACGAGGTGTTTCTTACACGCAAAGATTTTCACGGCGTGATTGGCGTGCTGCACATGGAAGAGGTGCCGACGCTGCAAGGGCTGAACTGGACCCGCTACGCCCAGTTGGGCATTCAAGCACTGATTCTGGTTCATCCCGGCGGACCGGAGGCTTTTCCCTGGGGTCGGATTCTCGCCTCCGGTGCCGGGGGGATGCAGTCCATCCTGCCCCTCGAATTTCCCCGGCTCGCGGCCAGCCCCGCGCTTTTGAACCATCTGGGCGAAACCGTCACCCTGCACCTCACCCGCCGCTTTGAGCCCCTGCGGGCAAATGCCCTGGTTGGCGTGCTCCGCGCTCCCGACAGCGCCGGCGAGGCATTGGTGCTTTCGGTGGCCTATGACCACATCGGCATTCTTCCGGATTTTCAGGCCAATCAGGTGCAGGACGGTCCGCTGGCCGCCCATGTCGCCCTGCTGCGGGCGCTTCGGGCCGTGCAGCCCGAGCTCCGCCGCGATGTGATTTTCGTGGCCACCGGTGCCCAGTACGCCGGTTTTGCCGGTCTGGACGAATTGCTCCGTATGATCGGCCCCCGGCATACGGCGGAGGCCACCCTGGCCCGGCTGCGGGAGGAGCAGGACCTGCATTCCCGCCGTCTGGCGCAGACCGGGGAGCTGCTGCGGATGATGAAGACCTCCCGCTTTCTGGATTCCCCGGACGATACCCTTCAGTCCCGCAATGCCTTGCAGCCCGAAAATCAGCGCTTTCTGGATGAGCAAATCCGCTACGTGCTGAACCGGATTTTGTTTGAAATGTCCGAATCCGTTTTGGAACGTCGCATGGCCTACGAGAGCGGCGACCGTTTCGATCTGGGCCGCACGGAATACCGCGATTTTCTTGCGGCGCAGTCCGCCCTGGATGACGTCACCACTGTGGCGGGCCTTCCGCTTGCCCGCATGATGGAGCGTCGGGTCTCGGACGGCGAAAAGCTCTTTCTGGAGACCTACCCCCTCGCCGCCAGACTGCGGGAGCGATTTCAAAACCTTCAATTTTATCATCAGGAGCGGCGCGAACAACTCAGGGTCGGAATCGAGATTCACCGCCTCTTCGCCTCCTACGGGGATGTCACGGTCTTCAGCCCGGCTTTTCTTGCCTCCACCGAGCAGCAGGGAGTTGTGGACCGGGTTGGGTTCGTGATGGTCGGGCCGGAGCCTGAAGACCGCTTTGACCGGAATTTCCGCACCCTGGCTCCGGTGCTGGGATCCCTGGTGCAGGACACCCTCCGTCAGTCCCCTTTCCTGGCCGAAACGGTTTCCTATTTCCGTCCCTCCGGGGGAAGCCCCCGGGCCGCGTCCTCCGCCATTGGTGCCTATCCCGTCCCCACCCGGAACTGGAACCGCCTGGGGTGGAAAGGCATCACCTTCGTGCAGACCGCCCGCGCCAGGGCCTACCGCCAGATCCATGTCCCCGATGGCGCCCGCCTGCACACGCCGGGCATGGCCCCCGCCCTCCGGTTTGCCGGCGAGTTTCTTTTTCACTGGGCACAGGGCCGCGGGTCTTTGCCCCAGATGCCGCTGAACGCGATCCCCATCGCATCAGGCGTGGTTTACGCTTCGGATGTGGGCCGGTCCATGGCGCCGAACTTCCCGCTGGCCGGTGCCCTCCTCGCACCAAAGCCTGATCAGGGATCTTTGGAAAGAAGCCCCTCCCGCATGGAGTCTCTGCACGTCTTCACCGATCCCTATGGCCGCTACAATCTCCCCGACCTTTCCTCGACCCTTTTGGTGAACGAAAAGTTGAACCTGCAATGTGTGGTTTATGACTCCCTGGGACGCATCACCCACATCAAAGACGAGGGCGAGTTCACGCAGAGATTGTACCCCTCCGTCGATCTCCGGCGTTTTGACGGGGACTTCCGGAACACCAACCTGGTGGCTTTTCGGGCCAAACCGCTCGCGGTGCTGGATCAGGTGAACCCCCAGTCCCTCCGCCCCTTCACCTCCATCAAATTCATGCGGGCCGGCAGTCTGTCCCCTTTTCCCCGGCATAATACGCTCAGCAGCGGGGACGGCACGCTCAGCTTCCTCCCGCCGGACAGCAGAGCCCTGGTCACCTTCCTCGGCGGCAGTCCGGGCAATGAACTGGTGCAAACCGTACGATCCTTCATGGACGGCCCTCCCGGGGCCTCCGGCGGCGGCGGAGAGATCGACGGGGAGGGATTCCGGGTCTGGGAGCACAGCCTCCTCACCGATATCGCGGCGGAGCAGGCCCAGTCCATGTTCCGCCTGAACGATGACCGCGTCCAACTCCAGAAAAAAAGAAATCTCGCCGATGAAACCACCCTCGGTTTCCATCAGAGCGGCGGAGAGCTGCTCGGGGAGCTGGACAGTCCCGCCGTCGCCAATGTGCTCGACCGGATTCAGACCGCCCGGGACTCCCTTACCTATTCCATGATCATCCACCCCATTCTCCGGCGGAATATCGACGATGCCGTCATCAGCATCCTCTGGTACATGGGCCTGTTGGTGCCCTTTCTGTTTTTCTTCGAAAAACTGGTCTTTGGCTTCAGCGACATCCGCAAGCAACTGCTCGCCCAGACCCTTATATTCCTCACGGTGTTCGGACTGCTGCGGATCCTCCATCCCGCTTTCGAGATGATCCGGTCCTCCTTCATGATCCTCCTCGGCTTCCTGATCCTGATGATATCCATGGGCATCAGTGTACTCTTCATGGGAAAATTCAGTGAAAACCTGGAGGATCTCCGGAAGCGGCGGGGGCAGGTCTCCAGCGCCAAGGTCAACACCCTCGGCGTGCTCGGCACCGCCTTCATGCTTGGCCTCAACAATATGCACCGACGGAAAGTGCGGACCGGCCTCACCTGCGGCACCCTGGTGCTCATCACCTTCGCCATGATCTGCTTCACGTCCATCTACAATGATTTCCAGGATGTGGAATATCCAATCGGCCCCGCTGCCTACCAGGGACTGCTCGTCCAGAATGAAAAATCCGCATCGGTCACCCAAACCGAACGTTTCGCGATCGAATCCGCCTTCGCGCGCGAGCGCGTCGTGTCCCCGCGCAGCATGCTGCTGGGTTACATTTCCGAGCGTGAGCAGCGCATGCCGGATTTGCAGATTCGCCATGAAAGCGCCCCGGGGCGGATGCTCACGATGCCGTTTGACTCCATCATCGGCCTGGGGTCCCGGGAGCCTTTGCGGCACCGCTTCCGCTTTGTCAGTGAACCCTATTGGTTTGACGCGGAGAATCAGGTCCGACAAGGTGGCGCCCTCCCCATCCTCATTCCGGAAAGCATGGCCGCCCGCCTCGACATCCGCGTGGAAACCGTCAATCAGGGAGGTGCCCCGGTGCACATCAACGGCCAGAATTTCGTGGTGAAGGGAATTTTCGACGAGGAGGCCTACCGAGCCATGCTTGACCTGGACGGACGTCCCCTGCTGCCTTTCGACGTCCGTGCCCTTGCGGACTACGAAATGGTTCCCAAATCGAATCGCTTTGTTCTGGCCGATGAAAACAGTCCCCGTGTCGATCCCTCCAATATTGTGATCGCTCCGCTGGGTCACCTGGGCATCAGTTTCGGCCAAGCGGAGTACCGGCAGGTCTCCGTCGCCATTGACTTTCAAGACAGTCCTTTCCCGGAGGTCCGCGCCGCGATCCTGCGTTTCCTGGAAATGCGGGCCCGGCCCGTGTACTACGGACTCGGGGACACCTCCTATCTGGGCAGCCGCATGCGGGTCGCCAGTTTCGCGGGGCTGGTGGATCTGGTCATTCCCCTCCTCATCGCGGCGCTGACGGTTCTGAACACCATGAAAGGATCGGTCTATGAGCGGCGCAATGAAATCTACGTCTACAACGCCGTGGGCATTGCCCCCAAGTTCATTTTCTCCATGTTCTTCGCCGAGGCCTTTGTGTATGCCGTGGTCGGCGCTGTCTGCGGTTATCTGCTCAGCCAGGGGACCGGCACCGTCCTGACCGCCCTCAATCTTACTGGCGGGCTGAACATGACCTTCGCCGGCATCAATACGATTTACGCATCCCTCGCCGTGGTCGCGGCCGTGTTTCT